>CACZSH010000062.1 GCA_902783785.1 uncultured bacterium
TCCTCCATTTGAGATGGGAGTAACGATATTAGATTTAATATTTAATGAAGGTAAAAATTCCCGCAAATTTATGAAAAGTATGTAGCGTATAAATTTAATTAGAGAGTAATGTCTTTATGAATACAAGGTTTCTAAAATTATTAAATAAACAAAATATTTTAAATAGCTTAGGAAGTTTAGTAGTATCAAATTCGCCCAAAGTTTTTATAAAAAATTCAGATACATATAAATGTATCCTTTTTACATATTTTAATTGGGGAAATAATCCTCTTGGTATAAGTGAAGACTATCTTGATAAGAGATTTAAGATTTTTGACAAATACACTTTTCCATCTGTAAATGCTCAAACTGATAAGGATTTTACTTGGATTATATTGTTAAACGGAAAGACTCCGCAAAAGTTTAAAGATAAGATGACAGAATATGAAAATTCTGCAAATATGTGTATTAAATTGGTTTATGTGGACAATTATGATGATAATATTGATGAATATGATAATTTTAAACAAATAATGAAAAAGTATTTTTCCGATTATAATGATAAATGGGTATTAACATGCAGATGTGATAATGATGATATGCTTGCAAAAAATTATATTGAAAAAATGAAGGAAAATTTTAGACCTGTAAATAATATGTTTATAGATTTTATTAGAGGTTATAACTTTGATATTTGTAATTCTGATTTAAATTCTTATAAATGTCGTTCAAATCATTTTATTGGGTACGTGGAAAAATTTGTTTCAAAAGAAAAATTAAAACTTGTATATCATTGTAATCATGCATTTGCAAAAGACTATGGATATATAAGAAGAATTAATAATAAAAAATATCCTCTCTGGTGTGAAATAATTACAGGTACAAATAAACTGAATGAACTTCAAGGCAGATCTGCAGATTCTTATGAATTAAATTATTTTAATCAATATTTCGTTCAAAAATATAATTAAAAATTTTACCTATTTTCAATTTAAATAGTCTTTATGCAATTTTTAGAATAATTTATTATACCTCGGTTTTGTTATAAGTTTAGTTTGTCTAAATGAAAGAAAGAGAGGTATGTATGAAAAATTTAGTAGAACCGATTCGTAGCAAATCCGAAATTCACGCACTTGAAGAGTATTTAAGACAAAAGAATAAACGAAATTGTTTATTTTTTGTATTTGGTATTAATACCGGATTAAGAATTTCTGATATTCTGGGGTTAAATGTTTCAGATGTCTTAAATAAAAATTTTGTTGAAATTAAAGAAAAGAAAACAGGTAAATATAAAAAATTTCCTTTAAATGACAAATTAAGACATATGATAAAATTGTATGTTAAAAATAAAAAACCTGAAGAACCTTTGTTCGTTGGTAGATTTAATAAACGTCTAAATCGTTCACAAGTTTATAGATTTTTAAATGCGGCGTGCAATGATATTGGTATAAGTTCAAATATCGGAACGCATACCATGAGAAAAACTTTTGGATTTTTTTTTATAAGCAATTTAAGGATATAGCTTTGCTGCAAAAAATATTTAATCATTCCACTCCGGCAATAACATTAAGGTATATAGGTATTGCTCAAGAAGAAATTAACAATGCTTACAAGGATTTTATTTTATAATAGCTTGTAAGTTTTTAATTACTCTTTGTTTTTAAAATATATTTAAGATTATTCAAAGAGTATTTATAATTTTGTAATTTATGTTTTATTGTGAAATTTAAACCTAAAGTTAGAATAGTTAATAAGGTGTATTCAATAATGTGTTTTCGTGTTCTTTTAGTATCAAAAAGTTTTTCTAAATCTTGTTTTTTTAATTTATCGAATGGAGTCTCCTCAAAAAATTGTCTCATACAATTTAAGACATTTTCTGAAACAGGAAATGAAATTTCATATTTAATACTTTCTATAATTTTTGCAATATAATTTTTTTCGAATTTATCATATAGATTTCGTTCTAAAAATTCATTGTAAATCTCTTTAAATACTTGTATAGAGCATGCAAGTTTTTTTTCTCTGTTTTTTGAACTTGAGCATTTTCCTTGATATCTGTATGTAGATAAATCTTTGTCTACTATTGCAATTTTTTTTGCAAGACATAATGCCACCATTCCAAATTTTAAGTCATTAATAATTTTTGTTCCTGAATATTTTAAATTATTTTGTTTTATAAAATCCAATTTATATAATTTATTACAAGGTCCCGGATTTGATATTTGAAGAATGTTTGGAACTGACTCTGAAGAAAAAACCTGATTTATCATTTCAGGCTTTATATTTAATCCCTTATTGCCTGAAATTCTATTTGTAGTCATATTCCAAGTTTTGTATTTACAAACAGTTATATCTGCATCAGTCTCAATAGCTCTATTATATAGCTTTTCTGCCATATCATTTTCATAAATATCATCAGCATCAATACATATAACATATGGGCTTTGTGCGTTTGATATTCCTGTGTTTCTTGCAATTCCTCCGCCTTGATTTTCCTGATAAATGTATTTAATTCTGTTATCTTCAGGTAAATAGTTTTTTATTATTTCTTCCGAATTATCAGTAGAACCATCATTAACAAATATAATTTCTATATCTGTTAGTGTTTGTTTCTTTAATGATTGTATAAGTTCATCTAAATATTGTCCGCAATTATAGCAAGGAATTATAATAGAAACTTTTGACATTTTACATACTTTCTAATCTTATTGTTTGTAATGTTTTATAAATTAATTACGATATTCATCATTTGAGGTCTTAACAACAGATAACATATCATAAAGTTTACTGTCTTTTACAAATTCTGTAAATGCATTTACATCTTTAGGAAAACATTTTCCACCGTAACCGAATTTACCGTCCGGTCCGGGAACAGCGGTATGAGGTTCATTAATATATCCGCTTATTAATGTACCTTGTTTGACATTTTCGTAATTACAATTATATTTTTGACAAAGTTCATAAATTCCATTGAAATATGTTACTTTTACGGCTCCAAATACGTTATGAGAATATTTTGTAATTTCCGCTTCGAGATTGTTCATTTCTATGTAATGTTTACCATTGAATATTTGTTTTAAAAGTTCTGTTTCTCCTGTGAAAATCATCGGCTGATTGCAAAAATCTTCATAAGCTGTTCTTTCTGTTAAAAATTCAGGCATGAAGTAAACTTTTTTATTAAATTCTTTACTCAATTTATCACAAGTTCCGGGAAGCATTGTTGTTCTGATAAAGATAGGTTTATCAGGAAGATTTTTTATTATTGATTTTAACAAAGTTAAATCTTGTGTTCCATCAAGTTCTGTCGGGATATGCAAACTTATAAATATAATATCAGCATTTGACAAATCATCATTATAACCTTTTGGAGGATCAGATATTAAAAAAGAACAGTTAGAATTATTTTCTTCTAACCACTTTTTCATTACACCACCTATAACTCCGCATCCAACTATTCCAACATTAATTGTCATAAAAACCTCGTTAATAACATCTCTTATATGCGTTTAATTTTATAATAAATGTTTATTATAGTCAAATAACAATAAACTCATTTTGTGCTATACTAAACAAAAATATGAACAATTCAGAAAATATTATTGTAAAATTAAATGGCAGATTAGCAAATCAAATGTTTGAATGGGCATTTGCTAAAGTTTTATCTCAAAATTCAGGTAAAAATGTTTTAATTGATGATAGTGAAGAAACCTTAAAACTTGACTGTTTCAAAGTCTTTGATAATATAAAAACTGTCGAAAAATCATTAAAATATAAACTTTTTAGAAAAATTATACCATTTAGAAATTTGAGAAATAAATTAACTGCTTTGAATTTTGATAAAATGCAAAATATACAAGAAGAGTGTTTTTGTACATTTCGGCAAAATCTGCTGGAAATAAATAAGCCTTGTTATATAAAGGGATTTTTTCAAAGTGAAAAATATTTTAAAAATATCAGAGAAGATTTACTAAAAGATTTTTCTTTAAATGTTGATTTGAACGAACAAAACAAAAAAATGCTTGAAAAAATTCAATCAACAAATTCTGTATCTATTCACTTTAGACGTGGAGATTATACCAAAAAACGTGTAGCGGATAAGTACGGAAGTTGTTCTGTTGAATATTATAAAAATGCTGTTGAATATATTTCAAATAATAATGAAAAAACAATTACGTTATTTATTTTTTCTGATGATATTGATTGGGTTAGAAATAATGTAAAATTTGATTGTGAAACTTTTTATGTTGATATAAATTCAGCAAAACAGGGTTATTTTGATTTAGAATTAATGAAAAACTGTAAACACAATATTATTGCGAACAGTAGTTTTTCTTGGTGGGGTGCTTGGCTTAATGAAAATGAAAGTAAAATAGTTGTTGCTCCAAAATGGTGGATGAAAGATATTGATACAACACGTGAAAATATTGATATTATTCCTGAAGGTTGGATAATTTTAGATAATAGATAGCAGGTCAAAATTATGGGAACAAGTTTATTCCAAAAAATTATAGATAAATTAAGAGGCAAACCGGTAAGATTTTTTGCCATAGATAAAAAAATAAAGGTCGGAAAAGGAACAGAGGTCGATTCAGATAGTATAATAGGCGACTATACTTGTTTAATGGAATATGTTCAAGTAACTAAATCAAAAATCGGAAGATATTGTTCAATTGCAGATTTCGTAACAATTGGTGCAGGAGAACATGATTTGGAAGAAATTTCGACATCAGGATATTTAGCAAAACATTCAAATAATTATAGAGATTTAACAAAGATGCCTTGTGAAATAGGGTCAGATGTTTGGATAGGTGTTTCTTCAATAATTCGCAGAGGTGTAAAAATAGGCGTTGGCGCTGTAGTTGGCGCAAATTCTTTTGTAAACAAAGATGTTCCTCCATTTGCTGTGGTTGCAGGCAATCCTGCTAAAATTATTAAATACCGTTTTAACGAAGAAACAAGACAGAAAATTTTAGACTCTAAATATTGGGAATATGAACCTGAAAAAGCTCGCAAAATTATTGATGAACTTACAAATTTTTATGAAAATTCAAAGAAATCATAAATTTTTATTTACCAAGTTCTTTATTAATCGCTTCAGCAACAAATGTGCCTAATTTTCTAATGTTTTCTTTAGAATTTTGCAATAATTCCTCTTTAGATAGATAAATTCTGTCTTTAGAAAGAGCATTTTTCATTTTTTCAACAAGGTCATTTGCATCAAGGGCTTTAAAATAAGTAACAAGAGGATGTCCTTGTATTTCCAGATTTACGGAAATATCAGAAAAAATACAAGGAACGCCTAGTGAAATAGCGCTCCAACCAGCACCTGCACCAGGATCACCTTCAAATAGAGTAGGTTGAATTAGAGCTTGAGCATGTTTCATTATTTCTAGTTGTTCTGCTTTTGGTATCATTCCAAAGCATCGTATTGTTTCTTCAAGATTATTATTTTTTATAAATGATTTTAATTCTTTTATATGTTCAGGGGCTCTATCATCTTCCATTGGGCCTGTACATATAAGTTGTATATTTTTATATTGTTCTTCTTGTACCAAGATTTTCATTGCTTCAAATGCTGTTTTATGATTTTTATGTTTCCAAAATTGATTTGAAATCATAAAATATTTTTCAGGTAAATGATATTTTTTTATATCTTTCGAATAATCTTCTAAATATCTTTCATTGATTTTTGGTGAAAATGGCAATACCAAAATATTTTCTTCCTTTGCTTTATAAAATTTTAAAATATCTTTTTTGGTATCATGAGAATTTACTACTATTCTCTTATTCGTATCAAGGTTATTTTGGAAGAATTTTTCAGTCTTTTTAATAACTTTTTTTGAGAAAAATTCAGGATAATATTTGCATTGGCAATCGTATAAGTATCCGATAGTCGGTATATCAAGTTTCATGTATTTTGTTGGTAGGCATGGAACAATAATATCGATTTCAAATTTTTTTATAACTTTATTTAGTTTGTTTGGAGAAAATGAAATAAAATTAAGTTTTGAAAACTCTTTAAAATCTTTATTTTCTCGAGATTCTTTTATAGGTGTAAAATAATTGCTTTGTATTTTTTTTAATATTCTTTTTAAACCTTTATAATTTCTGTAATTTTTATTTGGAGCTTCTAAAAGAAAAAGTTCAAAATTAAATTCATCAGCAACAGCCTCAAGACCAAGAATTATATCCTTTAAAAAGTCAACGCCGCCGTTCCAAGTCATAAAATCGGCTGCAGCAATACCAACTCTTATTTTTTTGTTATTCATTTATTTTTCCTCAAAAAATTTTCTTATAACAGAACAAATTTCCACAACATCTTTGTATTCTAATGCCGGATATGACGGTAAATTCATTCCTCTTAATGCAATATTTTCCGCAACTTTATGTTTAGAAAATTCATGAACATAAACAGGCATAGTGTGAATAGGATAAAAAGTAGGTCTTGTTTCTATGCCGTTAATTTTTAGATATTCTCTTAATTCATCTCTCAATGTTGCTTTTTTAACCAAACAAGATACCATCCAATATGTATGGAACATATCTTTGCCTTCTCTATTAAATTCAAGAGGTAAATCTTTTAATTCTTCCATATACCATTGAGCGATTTGTCTTTTTTTTGAAATAAAAGTTTCAACTTGTTCTAATTGAGCTAACCCGATAGCAGCCTGAATATTTGTCATTCTATAATTAAAACCTAAAATATCATTCCAGTATTCACGATATTTAGCATTACCTTGATTTTTATAACGTCTTAATCTATCTGCAAGTGTTGCATCATTAGTTACAACCATACCGCCTTCACCGCAAGTCATAGTTTTGTTACCAAAAAATGAAAAACATCCAATATCACCAAAACTTCCAACAGTTTGATTTTTATATTTTGTACCGATTGCTTCTGCACAATCCTCAATAACATACAAATCGTGTTTTTTAGCAATTTTCATTATTTCATCCATATCACAAGGATGACCATACAAATGTACAACTACGATTGCTTTTGTTTTGTCAGTTATTTTTGCTTCAATATCACGAGGATCCATTTGCCAAGTATCTTCTAAACTATCAACAAATACAGGTTTTGCATTAACGACTAAAACAGGATTTGCGGATGCAATATATGTAAAAGTCGGTACAATAACTTCATCTCCTTCACCAATCCCTAAGGCTAAAAGAGCTAAATGTACTGCAACTGTACCATTACATACACTTGTTGCATAATCTACTCCAATAAATTTTGCAAATTTATCTTCAAATTCACCTAAAAACTTTCCCTTTGACGAAATCCACGTAGAATCAAGACATTCGTTTACGTATTTTTTTTCATTACCTGTCAAGCTTGGTTGATATACAGGGTATTTCATTGATTTTGGTTTTAAATCATTGGTTTTATCCATTAGTATTTCTGAGTCAGTCATATTTTGTTCCTTATCCGATTATAAACATACTATCACAAAATTATTTTTATGCTATGATGTTCTTATAATCAAAGGGATTAGAGTTTATAAGGAGAAGTTAATGAAAAAAGCCTTAATTACTGGGATTACAGGTCAAGACGGTTCATATTTGGCAGAATTATTACTTGATAAAGGATATGAAGTACATGGTATAAAAAGACGTTCGTCATCTTTTAATACTTCAAGAATTGACCATTTATATCAAGATATTCATAATAAAGATTCAAAATTTATTTTACATTATGGGGATTTATCGGATTCTTCAAACCTAACAAGATTAGTTCATGATATAGAACCTGATGAAATATATAATTTAGCAGCGCAATCGCATGTTAAAGTATCTTGGGATTGTCCTGAATATACTGCGGATTGCGATGCTTTAGGAACATTAAGACTTTTAGAAGCAATAAGAATGAATAAATTAGAAAAGAAAACTAAATTCTATCAAGCTTCAACTTCGGAATTGTACGGTTTAATTCAAGAACCAATTCAAAAAGAAACAACTCCGTTCTATCCTCGTTCTCCTTATGCAGTTGCTAAATTATATGCATATTGGATTTGTGTAAATTATAGAGAAAGTTTTGGAATGTTTGCGTCTAACGGAATTTTATTTAACCACGAATCTCCAAGACGTGGTGAAACTTTTGTAACTCGTAAGATTACAATGGCTGCAACAAAAATAAAAGTTGGTTTACAAGATAAATTGTACTTAGGAAACCTTGATTCAAAACGTGACTGGGGGCATGCAAAAGATTATGTTGAAGGTATGTGGAGAATTCTTCAGCAAGATCATCCTGATAATTATGTTCTTGCAACAGGTGTAACAACTTCAATTCGTGATTTTTGCCGTATGACTTTTGAAGAATTGGGAATCGATATTGAATTTGTAGGAGAAGGCGTTAACGAAAAAGGTATTGATAAAGCAACAGGAAAAACATTAATAGAAGTTGATCCACGTTATTTCCGTCCTGCAGAAGTTGATTTACTTTTAGGTGATAGTACAAAAGCAAGAACTGAATTGGGATGGAAACCCACATATGATTTAAGAGCTTTAGTAAAAGAAATGGTTGAAAGCGACCTTGAACTTGCAAAAAAAGAAAAAACTTTAAGAGAAAGCGGATATGAAGTTTTAGTACCGCAAGAAGTTTAATAAAAAATGACATGTTTGGCGGTCGTTGTATAACAACGACCGCCCTTAAAATAAAAAGAGGCATTAAAATGGAAAAAATGAACAAAGATTCTAAGATTTTTTTAACCGGTCATAGAGGATTAGTCGGTAGTGCTATTTATAGAAAACTGCAAAAAGAAGGTTTTACAAACATAATTACAAGAACTCACAAAGAACTTGATTTGTGTAATCAAGCTCAGGTTGACGAATTTTTTGCAAAAGAAAAACCTGAATACGTAATTTTAGCTGCTGCTAAAGTTGGTGGAATTATGGCAAATTCTACTTATCCAGCGGAATTTATTTATCAAAATCTTATGATTGGTACTAATGTTGTCCATGCTTCTTATAAATATGGTGTTAAAAAATTATTGAACTTAGGTTCTTCTTGTATTTATCCAAGATTAGCACCTCAACCGATGAAAGAAGAATGCCTTTTAACATCAGAACTTGAAAAAACAAACGAAGCCTATGCATTGGCAAAAATTTCGATTATAAAATTATGCAGATACTACAATCAACAATACGGTACAAATTTTATTTCTGCAATGCCTACAAATCAATATGGCATTGGTGATAATTTTAATATGGAAACAGCACATCTTTTACCGATGATTTTAAGAAGATTTCATCTTGCAAAATTGTTGAGAAATAATGATTTTGAAGCTATAAAAAAAGATTTAAAACGCTATAATCTTGGTTGGGGTTTAGATGAAAAAATTAATGACAACAATATTGAAGAAATTTTAAATCAAATTGGTGCGTATAGAGATAAAGTTGTACTATGGGGAGATGGCTCAGTTTATCGTGAAATGATGTGTTCTGACGATTTAGCTGATGCTTGTGTTTATCTTTTAATGAACAAAGATTACGATGAAGTTGGTGAACTTGTTAACATAACTAAAGGTGATGATATCCAATTAAAAGATTTGTTTGAAATAGTAAAACGTGTTGTCAACTATGAAGGTGAAATTGTTTATGATAAAACCAAACCAAATGGCACACCAAGAAAATTAATGGATGCAACACATATAAAAGAACTTGGTTGGGAACCAAAAATTGACCTTGAACAAGGCATAAAAGATTTCTATGCTTGGTATTTAAGTCTGGATTAAATATGAATTAAAGAGTTATGATTTTTTCTTTTGAACTCTTTTTTTAGCAACCTTTTCTGTTTGTTCAGGTGTTTTTTCTATTTTTTGTGTTTGTTCAAATTGAATATTTTTATATTGTTCAGTATTTGGTACTAATACTGAAACAACTGGATATTTTCTTAATATTATTGCATTATCATTGTCATAAACAATTATTGTTAAGTCAGAAACACTATAATCCATAATTATTTTTATATCGTTTGCAAATGCATTATATACAAAATCTTCGTGAGGAATATTTACTGTTATTTCTCCGATGTCAACTTCTTTACCGTTGTTTCCTCGTGCTTTTATAGATAATTTATGTTCTCCGACTGTCCAATTTGGACCGCACATTATTGCCAAATCAAATTTAAATTCTGCGGGCATTGCAACAGTTGTCAATTTATCGTAGATATTTATACAAGTCAATTTATCATTTTTAAAAGTTATATTTTCTGCTAAAACTAAATATTGCGACATATTTCACCTATTTCACTTTCTTTTGTATATTGTAGTTATATTGTATCCAACATATAATACCATATATTTTGTTAAAACTAAATAATATTCTTTTTCTTTTGTTTATAGTGATATTATATATTTATTATTAAAATTTGTTTTATTAAATTTTCTTTATTATATTTGTGGTTGACTGCTAAGTATGATTTTTGAAGGTCTTATTTGAGTAGTTTCACTTTTTCTGGTTTGATTTTGATTTGAATAATCTTTACCAATTGCCCAACGGAATCCGGCTTGTAATCCTACGCCATTTCTTCCTCCGTTTGTAATATATGTTTGGAAGAATCCTGTAAATCTTTCTCCGCATGATTTTCTTATACCAAGACCATATCTAACATAAGGATCAACGGAAACACCAGGTAAAGAAACATTATTTGCACTAAATTTTGTTTCATCAAGAACATTCCATACCATTGAAACACCTGCATAAGGTTGCCATCCGTTATTAAGATTTGCTATGAATTTAATACCAGGTTCAATTTGAATTGCATGTAAAGGTGAATTACTAATTTTTACACCAGCTTTACTTGTATAATCAAAAGTATTAACAAATGAATATGATAATAATAAATTTGGTTGAATTATAAATCTGCCTTTATTTTCGCCTCTACCAAGTTCAAAATTATATCCTGTTTTTGATGCAATACCTGTCATTAACATACCAAAATTATCAGAACCGTACATAGTACTTGCTTCTGCTAAGTTAGCACCTACATTTGCAGTTAAACCTGTAAAGAAGTTTCCTTTATAGACCATACCAACAAGGCCTAATGTTCCGCCATTTTGGTATATACCTACTGTATCATAGTTTTGGTGAGAACCGTTATAACCGATATATGCACCCCACATACCGTCCCAGCCGTGGCCTAAATCAAATAATTTTGATTCTCCGCCCAAAAACGTACCATAAGCAATATTATCAACAGACGGTCCACCATTTAATCCGACACTTTCAAATGTGGTGTAAGGTCTAAACCATCCTGCAGAATTTTCATATTGTGAAATTGTAGGATCAAATATTAAGTTTCCGTCTGAAGCTGCATATCTGTTTCTAAATTTCATAGCTGTACGTTGAGCTGAGGTCATTAACATGTATGAATCCATATTACTAAAAGCTTGATTATATGAATTTAATTGTGTTAAGTATCCTCCAAGCTGTGCTGCAACAGGTGCTGCAAATACTGCCGGGTTGTAAGAATTATATGTACCTGATTTGAATCTTTCAAAATTAAATCTACCTGTATCATCATCATAAGCAACGTTATATTTGTATATAGGTGCTATAGCAGTTAATTGAGCCGGCCCTGTATAATCAACATAACCTTGACCTATCCAATCATCAGGGGTGAATAAAATTGAAGTATCTTTTTTGGTTGCATCAGTTATTAAATTCAAACCTGCAACATGTAATGTTCCGTCTGTTCTTGCTACAGGTGTATTTCTAAAATTATCCATTTTTTCTGTTGCTAAGTTTACATCACCATAAAAATCAGCATCAGCATTTAGTGTTAAACTTCCGATTGTAAAGTCTGTAGCAGTTCTGTTTCTGGTATCTAAAACTCTTGTGTCAGTTGCAAGACCATTAAAGGTTATAGTATTATTATCTCGATTTAAATATGAATCTTTTGTATATTTTAAAGTACCATTTGATATTGTCCAATCAATATTATCATCTTGTCCGCCTCTTGTAACTTTTGCACCATCAATGACACCTTGTGCCGGGTCAAATAAACCATTAAATTCTACTTCTCCTGAATTAAAGTTTACTACGTTATCAGAGTTATCTGATATAATATCGTCATTAATTTTTATCTTTTTAGAACCGGCATCAATATTAGCGGTAGATGTTCCATTTACGTCGCTATATAGTGTTATGGCATTTCCTGATACTTTTGAAATTTCGACATCATTGTTTTCTGCCAATATTGTTACTGTATTTCCACCATTAACAACTAAAGCATCACCTTTTATATTTTTCATATTAGCATCTTTTACTGATAATTCAGCTGTTCCGGCATTTGCACTGCCGACAATGATACCTGAACCTGTAATAGAATTTCCGTTACCTTGTACTGTTAATTTACCTGATTCTAAAACAGCTGCTTCATTAGTTCCTGCTGCTTCATTTTTTGACATTGAATATACAGCACTTTCACCTTCTTGGCTTGTTGTTACTGCTGTTTTTAAATTGTTACGTGAGCTTACAAGATTTCCGGCATTTTCACCTGTTGATATGTATTTTACTGTGTTAGCAGAAGTAGGAGTTGTTATTAATTTTACATTATCACTTACGGCAATATTTTCAGTATTTATACCTGTTGCAAAAGTATATTCCCCTGAATTTGCATTAGTATTTGTCATATCAATTGACGTAACATCTAATTTACCTTCGATATTATCTGTTGCAACAACATCACCCCAGTCCATCATAAGATTAGATTTTTTACCTGAACCAATAAATAAATTACTTATTGTTTCTTGAACATTTCCTGAAATATCTAATGATGATTTGTTATTTAAAACAATTTTTTGAGATAAAGGTTCCGGTGATGCCAAAAGTCTTGTACGATTATGTATAGGATTATATTTTAAAGTAACATCATCCGATACAACTATATCTCCTGATATAAGTGCTGAAACAACTGTATCTCCATTGATATTTGTTGTACCTGAACCGGTGATATTATTTGAAATTACACCGCCTAATACATTATACGTACCTGAATTTTCTACTATTCCGGATATATTATCTGCATGAGATGTTAGACTTCCACTTGTGATAGTTACATTCGCAAGTGTACCTTCAGTGTTATCTAATGAACCTGATAAAATTTCTGTTGATGTATTAATATCTGCTTTATTTACAACATCACCGTCAATTTTAGTTAAACCTAAACCGGTAATATCAGTTGTAATATTTCCGTTACTTAAAGTTAAAGATTTATCTTCATTAATTGTTGTTGTATTAACTTTTAAGTTATCAGCTGAAGATGTTACATTATCTTTAATATTTACATCTCCACCTGTAATAGTAAATGTTACAGCTCCACCATCTAAAACAACAAGTCCGCTGCTTTTTACATCACCTTTTATATCGGAAGCATTTGCCGTAAGTGTTTTTTCAAGAGCAAGACTAATTGCTTGTTCGATTGATGAACCTCTTGCTATTTCAACGTTACCTGTAATGTCTGTTGAACCTTCGCCTGTAACGTTACCTGTTAGAGTTCCTCCTTGAAGTTCCAAGCCGTTTTGAGCAGAGTTTACAACACCTTCATTTTCTCCTGTTCCTGTTGTTAATCCATCATTAACAGTTAATTTTGCATTGTCTGAAATATTAACAGATTTTTGAGATAAATTTTTTACAAATGTTGTACCTTCTTCAATATTTGTAATACCTGTCTCTCCGCTTATTCCACCTTCCAGAATATTTGTTCCTCGTAGTGTTATTTCACCTGTATTATCAATATCATTTGCAATACCATTTGCTGTATTACCTATAAATGTTGAATCTGATATATTCATAACATTAGTATTTGAAATTGCACCACCTGATACTTCTGCAGTGTTATTTATAAATGTTGAATTTTCTACATTCATTACGCCACGAGATGTTGCAGTAACAGTATCAGTTCCATTATAAATGGCACCGCCTTTTACGGCTGAGTTTCCTTCTCCGGCTTCTGTTCCTCCAAAAGTTGAACCACTGATTGTTACCGCATTAGCATCGCTAATTCCTTTATTTGCGACATTATAAATAGCACCGCCATAACCGTGTGTTGAAGCATTTTCACTTACTGTTCCATCTTGATTTACACCGGCTTTATTACCTTTGAATGTAGAATTAGAGATATCTAATTTTATTGTGGTAGTTTTTGATTGAGATCTTCTTGCTGCAACTGCACCACCTTCATATTCAGATGTATTATTTACAAATGTTGAATTATCTATCTTTAATGTTCCGGTATTTGCATCTGCAACTGCACCACCGCCGACAGTTCCTTTTGCGTGATTTCCTTCAAAAGTTGTGTCGTTTATTTCAGCGTTTCCTGTATTGTAAACGGCTCCACCGCCATTTGTTGTAACATTTGATTTGAATTTTGCTCCGTCATTTATTACAAGTTTTTCTGTATTATAAATGGCACCGCCAAAATTTCCTGAACTATTATTTTCAAATAATGTTTTACTTCCGCTAATATTTAAATCGCTATTGGCTTCATTTGATATTGCTCCGCCATTCATGTTTGCTGCTGAATTATTGTTTTTAAATACAGAATCTATAATTGTAAGTTTTCCTGTATTATAAATAGCTCCGCCTTGTGATGTTGAACTATTCCCATCTGCTGCATCATCTCCGCCAAATACGGTATTAGAAATATTCATAATACTTGTTTCTTTTTTTGCGGTATCAAGTTTTTTCTTGTTATAAAGTGCACCGCCATATCTGGCTTTGTTTCCGGTAAATGTGCTATCTTCAATTGTTACTGTGCCGCCTTCATTGTAAACAACTCCTCCTCTTGATGACGTTGTTGCAGTAAGTCCTACATTATCTGTAAATTCAGAATTTGTTATATTTACTGTATTTTTATTTGAAACGTTTATTACTCCGCCATTTCCATTAATTGCGTTTTCAACTTTCACGTTATCTATGTTTAAAGTTGTATTTGCATTTGAAACCACAAATCCTGAGTGACCGTCCATGTCAATTGTTGAAATATTAGTTATTTCACCG
Source organism: uncultured bacterium (assembly GCA_902783785.1). GTDB lineage: Bacteria > Cyanobacteriota > Vampirovibrionia > Gastranaerophilales > Gastranaerophilaceae > UBA791. The sequence continues at coordinate 14,986 of CACZSH010000062.1, forward strand.
ACAGTTTCTTTTGCCCCTTGTACTGTGATTGTTCCGGTTGCTGTTGTTCCTAAGTTTTCAGTAACGGTATGTATATTTGTTGCATCATTAGTTACAAATTTTCTTTCTTCTGAACCAAATTGTGTAGCTTGGTTTAGTAAAGCAAGAGTTTCTCCATTTTCAGTATGTATATTTTGTGTTTCTGTTGATGAATCATATTTGATTTTTGTATTATCAACAACATCAAGTGTAGAAACAGTTCTTTCTTCCCAAGTTGTTGTACCAAAAGTATCGTCCCAATCTGCAGTTTGTGTTATTTCATCTGTATAAGATTTATTTGTCCAGTCTGTTGCAGAATAGTATTCATTCTTTAATTCATCAGATATTGCAAGAGTAATACTAGATGTTTCACCCTTTAAAATTTCTGCTGTAAATCCTGATAAGTTACCAATAACATTGATATCATTTAAAGTAACTATACCTGAATTGTTTGTGCCTGCTTTAATATTTATAGTATCAGTATTAACATTTTCACCAGTAAAATCGATATCAATATTGAGTTTGCCTGTATCTGTTGAATTTAGTAATGATCCAACATTATATTCATTTACTGAACCATCATTTGTAAGATCTAATGTGCCTCCATTTAAATCAAGACTTCCGGCAACAGATGCGTTAGATGTCATAGACATTGTTGAATCAACTTTTGTGGTACCTGAACCTGAAATTTCCTTATCTAAATCTCCTATTGCGACAATTGTTCCATCATTTTTAATTGTTAATCCTAAGTTTTCAAGAGCTGATATTAACTCTGCATCTTGTTCTACTTCTACTGCTTGATCTATTATTGCAGAATTTTCTAAAGAGCCCTTTATTACAGTTGTTCCATTGTTTCCTGTTATGGCATTTGTGTTTGAATCTCCTGTTAAAACAAGAGTTCCGTTATTTTTGATACCATTTTCAGTAGTAATATTTTGTGACGTTAATTTAGCATTTTCATATACTTCTACAAGTTTTTGGGAGATATTTGATGCAAATGTTTCCCCATCCGTGATTTCGACATTACCTGTTCCTGTAATACCGCCATTTAACGTGTTTGATCCGCTTAATGATAAATTTCCTGTGTTATGAATATCATTTGATATTTCATTTGCTGTGTTATCAGAGAATGTAGAATTTATAATAGATAATGTACCTTCATTATAAATTGCACCACCGTTTGTTGTTGCAGTATTTCCTGTAAATTTACTGTTTGCAATTTTTATATTTGCTATATTTCCTGCTTTATCTTTATCTCCGTGATTATAAATGGCTCCGCCGTTATTTGCGGTATTTGATTCAAAATTTGAGTTTGAAACGTAAACATTTCCTTCTGATGTAGAGCTGTTATAGAAGTAATTATCTATTGCTCCGCCAGTTGTATTTGCAGAATTTTCTTTAAAAGTAGAGTTTGTTATATCTAATTTTGCATCCACATTACTTGCATTAGCAGCGGTTCTCGTAGAAATAGCTCCGCCTCTTGTACCTGATTGATTATTTTCAAATATAGTATTTTTATCATCAGAGCCGGTTATATCTGTTTCTGAAACTGCACCTAAAAATAGAGCTCCTCCTCCGTCAGAAGAAGAATCTGTTATCGTTGCTTTGTTATTTTTGAATGTTGAATTTTTTATTGATGCTTTACTAATTATACCAATTGCACCAACTTCATCAGCAGTGTTTCCGTCAAAAGTTGTATCTTCTATATTTAATTTTACACTTGGTGATGTTGATGTATACATAGCGCCGCCATAAGTTGCGGTATTATTAGTAAACTCACTGCTTTTAATGTTTAATTCACCGTTATGTAAAAAAATTGCACCGCCAAGATAAGCATCATTTTCTGATATGGTTGAATTTTTGATGTTTGTTACACCATCGTTTAATACGTTATTATTAAGCGTATTAATGTAAATAGCACCGCCATAGCCCGTTGCAGTATTATTTGTAAGGTTCGAATTTGTTATATTTACGTCACCTTTTCTGTTTATTATTGCACTTCCGTTTGAGCCTGTATTATTAGTTAGATTGCTTGAGATATTTACTGTGCCGCCATTATTAGTAATGCCTTTATTAAAATTTTGAAAACTATCTACATCTTCAATGGTTAAAGTTTGACCTGATAAAACTTCAATGCCGGTTTTTCCGTTACCGTCTATAGTGTGATTTTGACCATAAATTGTAAAATCTCTGTTTTCTCCGTCAAGGGCTCCTGCATTTTCACTAAATGTGAAATCTTTACGCATTGTATAGGATGAACCACCTAATTCTTCATCTGAAATAGCAGTTGCCAAATCTACACCGGTTTTTTCTCTTTCTACTGCTAATGAACCTTTGTCTGCTAATGTAAAAGTATAAGTATAGTCATCTGTTGAAGATTTAATTTTTGTATTATCTTCTGTGTCGGATGTTTCAACAGAAATATTTGATAATGTACCTTTTAAATATTGCGCAGAAGATGCTTCCCCATCTGTTACAACTTTTATATTATTTAACGTAATTTTGCTTCCTGCTGATGCATTTGTGATATCAAGTTTATCCATATTAGCGGTAGTATCATTATTTGAACCGTCAAAATCAGCATTAAATTTTAAACCGGCAGAATCTGTTGTAAGATTGTTTACTTTAAGAATATCTCCGGAATGTTCATTTTGTAAATCAATGGTTGAAGAATTTGCTGAGTTTAAAGTATTTAACGTATTAGTAGCGGCTTTTTCTCCAAGAGCAAGAGTACCGTTGTCTAAATTAACCGTTTTACTTGTTGAATAAATACTGTCATTTATCGTAATTTTATGATTGTTATTAGCATTTAAATTTAATGCTCCATTCACATAAATACCGTATCCGCTGCCTTCTGTAGTTCCGGTATTGTTATTATCAGTAAATTCTATATCTTTGTTTTCGGCAGTTATTGATAAAGTTCCGTTATTTTGATATATTGCACTTCCGTCATCTGCAGCACTGTTGCCTATGAAAGATGAATCAATAATATGTAGTTCATTGTTTGAATATATTGCACCGCCTTTACCATCTGATTTGTTGCCAATAAAATTACTGTTAGTAATTAAATTCAAATTAGATTCATTATCTATTGCACCACCGTTAAGTGTTGTATAGTTATTTATGAAGTTACCGGTAACTGAATCTATGGTTCCTAAATAATTGAAAATAGCACCACCGCCATAATATGTACTATTAGCGCTATTACCTATAAAATCTCCGGTGATATTATTTATGTTAGCTCTGTTATTGGTTATTGCACCGCCATATCTTGCCGTGGTGTAATTACCGATAAAATCCCCAATTATTTCATTTATTGTTTGCTGTCCGTTATGATTACAGATAGCACCACCGCCGCCGGAACCGCCGGCATTGTTACCTATAAAAATACCTGTTATAAGATCTCTGTTTCCTGATGTTATATCTATTGCACCACCATCACCCGGACGTGAATTGTTAATATAATAATTACCAGTACCTTGTATTGTTGTATCGCCGAGTTCTATAAATTTACGGATTTCAGAATTCCAAGTAAAATTATAATCAATTCCTTCAGGAGATTTTATATCTGTATAATAAGTTATATCCCCAATTGTTACAGGTATTTGACCATTATTTGTCGTTGTCCAAGTATATCCGGCATTTTCTCCTCTTGTAGGTTCTGGTGCAGCAAAACCTGTTATTGTATCTGTTTTTGCATTGAAAGAAACTATTTTATCAATCATTTTTACTTTGCTTTGTTTATGATTGATAGAATTATCAGTAAGACATTTTGGTGTTATGTTGTTTTTTAATGTTTTATCTTGTTCTTGTGCTGCATTACTATATTGCGGCATCATCCCTAAACTGGCCACAAGCGCTGCAGATACTAATAAACTTCTTTTTCGTTTGCTTCTCTTTTTTGTTGTCATATGTTTTGTTTGAAAATTTGAGTAAATGTATTAAAACATCTACTCCCCAAGATATGAAGTAATTTTGACTCTATTAAAAGACCCTATCCCACTTGTATTTTAAAAGATTTTTTTTTAGTTTACAAGTTTGTAAATTTTTGTTAACAAAATACTATAATTAAAAAATGCAAAATCTAAATAAAATGGCAAAATAAAAGCTTTTATAAAATAAAAATATATAAAAAGTATAGTTTATAATTTGCCAATATTGTTGGTATTACTAAGATTATTTGATATATTATAATTTTTATAAGATAGGTGATAGGAAATAAATTTATGATGGGAAATAAGACTGCATTAGTATTAGAAGGTGGGGCAATGAGAGGCTTGTATTCGGCAGGTGTTCTTGATGTTTTTATGGAAAATAATATAAATGTTGATATTATATATGGTGTATCAGCGGGTGCGTTGTTCGGTTTAAATTATAAATCCCGTCAAATAGGGCGAGCATTAAGATACAATTTAAAGTATGCGAATGAAAAAAATTATATGGGTTGGTATTCACTTATAACAACTGGTAATATAATGAACAAAGATTTTTGTTTTAATAAACTTGTTTACGAATTGGATAAACTTGATTTTGAAACATATAAAAACAACCCTGTAGATTTTTATGCAGTTGTAACTAACTTACAAACAGGAAAACCTGAGTACATAAAAATTGATGATGCACAAAAAGATATGGAATATTTTAGAGCATCAGGATGTATGCCTTTTGTATCAAAACCGGTTGAAATAAACGGAAATTTATATTTAGATGGTGCAATAGCAGATGCGGTACCATTTAAAAAAGTTCTTGATGAAAATTATGAAAAAATAGTTGTTATATTGACAAGACCTTTAGGATATCGAAAGAAAAGTTCACATCTCCCTTACAAGCTAGTTTACGGAAAGTTTCCGAATTTTATTGAAACGGCAAAAGATTGTTGTAAAAGATATAATGAAACAATGGATTTGATAGAAAAATATGAATATGAAAATAAGATTATTGTTCTTCGACCGTCTAAATTAGTTAAAGTAAAAAGAGTAGAAAAAGATAAAAATAAATTACAAAATATTTATGACTTGGGTGTTTCTGATTGCATGAATAAACTTGATAAGATAAAAGAGTACCTTCAAGTTAAAGTATAGAAAGAAAAATTATATTTTAGAAATGCAAAACTCAATAAATTATTTATTATATATAACAAAATCTTCAAAAATCAGATTTAAAACAGATAATTAAAACAATACAAAATCCTTTCTATGAGAGAGTTTTATTAAAAACGTAGGCAACTAATTGGATAGGATTAGAAAAATACTGCATTGAATTTACACAATTCCTGACTCATTCTCCTGATTTAATTTTTAAAGTTGAAAAATGGTTATATACATAATTTAAATTTTAATGTAGTAGTATTTTACTACCACCTTTTATTTATAGAATTAACTTAAACAGATACTCTTTTCTATTGTTTGTAATTTTGATTGCCAAAACCTCTTTGAATATCGTTTTGTTTTGCTACAATTGTTGCTTTTTATCCTTTTAAATTTTCTTCTTTATCTGTATTTATCGAAATATTTTTATTTTTTTCATTATATTCTGATATATCTGTATTATCTTCTGTATTATACTCGCCAGATAAATTATTATTTGTAGCACTATTAAGTGAAATTTTTTCGTCTAAAATATTTAAGTAACAGAGAATTTTTTCTTGAATATCTAATGATGGAATATCAAATTCAAGACGGTTAAGTGTTTCTGTTCTTAAACTTGGAATTGTCGTTCCCTCATTCAAATTATCAAGATTAAGCATTGACATCAAATAATACAGGAATTTGGGAATAACAATATTTTCGTTAACCATTGTATAAAATAATGTATCAACAACTTCAATTTTAGAAATATCTCTTTCGATGTATGGTTCAACTTTATCGTGATATGCTTTCATTCCCTCTCTGCGTAAAACCCATTCTGCACTCTCGTGTTTTTCATATTTCTTTAACCAACGATGCAAAGTTCCAAGAGATATTGAGCCGATAAATTTGTATGCTTTTGGAAGATATAATCCTGAATTATATAAATCTAAAAACTCTGAATCTGCTTGTTTTTTTATCGAGTATTTTTTTCTGAATTTAATTAATGCTAATACTATGTTTAATCTAAAATTAGCAGTAATTTTTGCTTGATCCGAAACAAACTGAGGTGGCTGATAATTTAACGGAATAAGAGCTGTTGATTTCTTTTCATTTTTTCTTAACTTATCCTGTAATTCAGGTTCTAAACTTGAAAACAATATTTCATAACTTATGCCACCGTTAACTTGAACCTCTCGTGAGATATATTTACTTTCATTTTTATTCAGTTCCAAACGAAGTGAACGGGTGCTTTTTAACGCTAACGCTTCTGCTACATCTTTTAAAGGAACGAACGAGTTAAGAGTGGTGCTTGCACCGACTCTTTCAACGAGTGAGGAGCTTAAAGCTTTGCTTTTATTTATATATATATTATTCATAGCACAACAACATTACCTTTGAAGATAAAAATTTGGAACACGACTTCCGACCATTGTGTTGTTTTGTATCATAAATTTTGAATAAAAATTAACTTTACCCAAAAAACCATACCTTACCAAAAAAAGCGTTCTATACCAAAAAAAACGCTTTAAAAAATTTCTTACTATTATTGGAAAGTAAGCGACCGGTGAGA
>CACZSH010000063.1 GCA_902783785.1 uncultured bacterium
CCATTTTCGATACCTTTTTATTTCCCTAACAGTTTTTATATCGGCTGAAACCATGGAAAACTTTAACTTTCAGCTTTGTTTTGTTAAGTTTTGTTACATATGCTAAAATTCTTTTATGATATAATTTTTTAGAACCAATTAAAGGATAGGTGAATTATGATTTTTGACAATATTAAAAATATAGATACATATAAATTTTTAGATGAAAAAATTCAAAAAGGATTTGATTTTATTTTAAATAATGATTTAAAGAATATTGAAAACGGTAAATATAACATAGAAAATTCAAATATTTATGCAAATATTGAAGAATATGAAACAAAAGAAGAAGGACTTTTTGAAGCTCATAAAAAATATATTGATATTCAATATATTATAAGTGGTCATGAAAAAATTGAAATTAGTGATATTAAAAACTTAGAGAAACATACAGAATATAATGAAGAAAAAGACATTACCTTTTTTAATGGCCAAGGTGGTTGTTTAACAATGAAAGAAGGTTATTTTGCAATATTTTACCCTCAAGATGGACATAAACCTTGTATTACAGATGAACAAAAATCACATATAAAAAAAATTGTAGTAAAAATTTTGATTTAGGAATACTTATGAAAAAACTGACTCTTATTTTATTAATTTTATTTTTTGCGTTACCTGTTTTTGCAACAGATATAAAAATTTTACATACAAGTGATGTACATGGACGTCTTGAACCAATTGATTATAAAAATATGCAAAATGTTGGTGGAGCTGCAAGACAATCTTATTATTACAAACAAATAAGAAAAGAAAATAAAAATACACTTATTTTAGATTCAGGTGATATATTTCAAGGTTCTATATATTACCAAATGTTTAAAGGTAAATTAACTTCTGATATTTTAAGAATTTTAAAATATGATGCAATAGCTTTGGGAAATCATGAATTTGACAGAGGGGTAAAAGAATTAAAAATTTTAATAAAAAAATCTAAAACACAATTTTTATCAGCCAATATAGAATTTTCGGATAAAGAACTTCAAAAACTTGTTAAACCATATATCATAAAAAATTTTGAAGGTAGAAAAATCTTAATTATTGGAGTAACTACACCAAAATTGAAAAACTTATCAAATTCTGATGAGGTTACTGTTTATGAACCGGTTAGTATAATAAGAAAAATTATATCAGAAAATAATACCGTTGATTCAATAATTATACTATCTCATTGTGGATACGAAATTGATAAACAAATAGCAATGGAAAATCCATCAATAAACATTATTCTTGGAGGTCATAATCATCTTTTGTTCGGAAAACCAATTTCTACAAATGGTGTTGATATAATAACATCAGGTGAATTTGGTGTATACGTGAGTAATATAGATTACAGAGTAAATAGTAAATTTGATGAAAAAAGTAAAATGGTTAATTTTTCAAATCCTATAATGGATGATAAAATTTTGTCAGATAAATTAGTTGAAAAATTTTTAAAAAAAGCAGATAAAAAAATCGAAAAATTAAAAAAAACAACTTTAAGTAGAACAGATATTGTATTGGTTGGCAATCAAAATGAAATAGAAAAATACCAAACAAACCTTGGTACACTAGTTTTAAAATCAATGGTTTATGAAAATCCTTACGATGTTGTAATGGTAAATTCTGGTTCTATCAGAATAAATAGAAATTTAAAAGGAAATATTACACTTGTAGATGCATTTGAAATACTACCATTTGACAATAAAGTTATTACAGGAAAAATACAAGGTAAATACTTAAAAGAAATTTTAAAAAACGGAAAAATAAATGGAAGAAGATACTTGCAAGTTTATTCTAAAATAGACAAAATAGTAGATGAAAAATACTATACTGTAATAACTAATGATTATATAGCAAAAGGAAAAGATGGATACGAAGCATTTTTGAATATAAAAGATGTAAAGCCACTGTATGAAAGTCAAAAAGAGACATTTATAGAATTTTTGAAAAAAAATCCGGAAATAACAGAGAAAACTTTCATTATGCCATAAGTTTATAGGTTTCTTTACACAAATGCTCTGCCACAGAGTTAAGGTGTACAATATATTTGTGCCGATATAGCTCAGGCAAAATTAGTTTACACAGTTGCTCTGCCACAGAGTTAAGGTGTACAATATATTTGTGCCGATATAGCTCAGGTGGTAGAGCAACTGATTCGTAATCAGTAGGTCGGGGGTTCGAGTCCCCCTATCGGCTTTGGGTTTTGATTGGGTTTATATGGATATTTTTGATAAATTAGCAAATTTAAAATTTAGAAGTAAATTTAAACTTGGGATAAAAGAAATTGCTTATATAAACGAAAAAGGTATTGATAAAATATGTTCTCATGCCGAAGATTTTATCAGAACAAGGATTGCTCCTGCAGAAATTCCTAATGATGGAAAGCAAACACCGATGAAAGGACATCCTGTTTTTATTGCTCAACATGCAACTGCGACTTGTTGTAGAGGTTGTATTGAAAAATGGCATAAGATTCCAAAAGGTATTATATTGACCGGTAATCAGCAAAAATATTTAGTTTCCATAATTATGGAGTGGATTAAACGTCAGTATCAAAATAATGTGTAAAATTATTATACTTATTTTACAAAAACATATATAATCCAATTTGCCATATTATATATCCCTGTTTTATGTAACATGTCATAACTGTTGTTCAATAGCAGTTCATTAGTTTTATATAATTTTAAAAATAATAATGGTTGATTAAAGTAATATTTATCTTGATTTATAATTTTATAAAATGTATCTTTATCATAAGGCATATAGTCTTTTTGTGAGATTATTACTAATTTATTTCCTTTTTGCATTTTATTATATATTTTTTCTTTAAAATATTTTTTGAAATTTTCATTATTTTTATTTTTAAATAATTGTCTATAATAGTTATGATCATCAATATCAGAAGATTTTAAGCCAAAGTTATCAAAAAATATTTCTATTTCAGAATATTTATCAAAGTTAGAATAATAATATTTATCAGAAAGGTTAGTTCTGATTTGGTAAATTACAATATCCCCTTTTTTTATGTTTTCATTCATTAGAGCTATTGCAGGAATTTTTTGTCCGGAAATTCGTTGCATTTTGAAAGAAGAATTTTTTGCAAATATTAGGTAAGTTAAGTTAATACAAATCAAGCATATAATTAAGAGTTTTGGTGTTAATTTATTTTTAAAGTAATTAAATCCGTCTGAACATAGCAAAATTAATGCAGGTAGAACATAAAGTGTATATCTTGTAAGTATAGTAAATTTACCCAAAATGCTGCCTAATATTTCAACGGAAATAAAAATTAGTATAGAAATAAAAATAAGAAGATTAAGTTCTTTTTTCAAACTTTTAAATATAAAAACGAAAAAGATTATTACAGGAACCAGAATAAAGATAATGGATTTTAAAGATATAGAATTTATAAATTCTAACAAAAATTGAGGACTATTATTATTTATATTTACCAAAACAGGAGAAAACCAATTTTGTATTATTCCATATAAAACTTGATTATCGTAGAAAAATGCCGATGGAAAACTTATACCTCTTCTGCTTATTATTTTATATATAAAAATAAACAAGGGTATTAAAGCTATTTGAGATGTTGCAAATACAAAACAAAACTTTTTTATGGCGTCATAGTATTTGTTATATACAAGGTGTAATAAGAAAATAACAGTTATTATCCATAAAAATAAAATACCTAAAATATTTGTGTATGAGAGTAAAACCAAGCATAAAAACAAAAGAAAAAAATTTTTATAAGTATGATTTATGTATGATTTTACAAAATATAGATAAGATAAAGCCGAAAATAGTATTATTACTACATAAAATCTGACATCTTGTGAATAATATATTGCAAGAGAATTTAATGCAAACAACAAAGAACACAAAATCCCTGTAAACTTATCTTTTATTTCTTTACCCAGAAAATATCCGACAAAAACTGTTATACAACCAATTAATACGGAAAAAAGTCTTAAAATTATATCTCCGTTACCCAATATTTTTATCCATAGACTTAAAAGTAAGAAGTACAAAGGCATATGCAAATCTGATGTTGCTAAACCATTTATAATGCCGAAAGGAAATGATTTTATTGCATATGAGTAACTAACTGCTTCATCATATGATAAACCGAGAGGTTTATCGATAAATAAAATTCTAAAAATAAAGGCAATTAATATGATAAAAAATAAAAAAACTCCGGTTTTATTTTTATCCATTTATCATTTCACCTTGAAGATACCAAGTTTTTGCCCCTGTAATTTTAACAGCTAAAAATTTTCCGACAAGATTTTTTTCACAAGGTATATGAACAATTTTGTTATTTCTGGTTCTGCCGGTAATCACATTTTTGCCTTTATGATTTTCAAATGATTCAACAAGAACTTCCAATTCTCTACCTATAAATTTTTGATTAGATTTTAAACAGCATTCTCTGTTAACTTCATTTAATCTTGCAAGTCTGTCAAACTTTTCTTCTTCATCTATATACAAATCTGTCCACTTAGCAGCAACGGTACCCTTTCTTGGAGAATAAGCCGCAGTATTTGAATAATCAAGTTCAAACTCTCTCATTGCAGACAAAGTTTCTTCAAATTGTTCTTCTGTTTCTCCAGGAAAACCTGCTATAAAATCGCTTGTTATTGTAACATCAGAAACAAGTGTTCTGATTTTCTTACAAATTTCTCCATAAGTTTTTCTGTCATATCTTCTGTTCATCTTTTTTAATGTATAATCAGAACCTGATTGCATAGGAATATGGAAATACTCGCAAACTTTATCACAAGCATTTACAGTTTCAATAAGTTCATCAGTTATATCTGTCGGATATGAAGTTACAAAACGTATTCTAAACTGACCTTCTAACTCATTTAATTCTCTTAAAAGAATAGAAAGGTTTATGTCTTCTAAGTCTTTACCATAACTATCAACATTTTGACCTAAAAGAGTAATTTCTTTAAATCCGTCTTTTAAAGCATCTTTAACTTCTTTAACTATTATATCTTTATCTCTTGAACGTTCACGACCTCTTGTATAAGGAACAATACAATATGTACAAAAATTATTACAGCCTTCAGTAATAGGAATCCAGCATCCTGTTGATTTTACACGCTTAATTTTATAATCTTTTTCGCCATATGGAGTTTCCGGTGTTGCACAAATTCTTTCTCCGTTATTTATTCTTTTTATCAAATCAGGTAATTCATATATGTTATGAGTTCCTATAACTAAATCAACATATGGTGCACGTCTAAAAATTTCTTCTTTATCTTGTTGAGCAACACAACCTGAAAAAACAATTTTTATATCAGGTCTTTTTTGTTTCCATTTGCCCCAAACGCCGATTGCACTATAAGCTTTATCTTCGCTTAGTTTTCTTATGGAACAAGTATTAATTATTAACAAATCGGCTTCTTTTGCAACTTTGGTTTCTTCATATCCGCAAAAATCAAGCATACCGAGCATTCTTTCGGTATCTGATTTATTCATTTGACAGCCCATTGTTTCTACATATACTTTTTTCATATGCAAATTATACTACAAAAAAAAATGGGCTTATAGCCCATTTAATTAAAGTTTGGTTTTTGGTTTTTTGGTTTAGTTTGGTTTTAAAATATTATAAACATATTAAGCTTTTACAAAAATAGCATCTTTTGCTTTTGCTAAAAACTCTTTACCTTTGGTAACTATTTTTTCACCGGTACCTGAAGCAGTCCATTCAGCGATTTTACCCTTTACTGCATTAACACCTTTTTCAATATGATGTCTGTGTCCGTAACCTAAAAGAGCACCGCCTACTAAAAGTATTGCAGTTGTTATAAATCTTGCTTTTTTATTACTTTTTTCTGCTTTTTGTTCATCTTGAACAGATTGAGCTGTAATTTGTGAAGCATCATTTTTTGCCGGTTTTTTTATAAATATATCTTTTGCAGTTTCAACAACTTTGCCAAAACCTTTTGCAGTATCTTCAACAGTAATATGAGGCACTTGAGCAACAAGCCCGCCGCCGTCACATGATATTGAAGGTGGTTTTATTTGTGGGGTTAAACCATTTCTATCGCATGCTCCATAAGGAATATGTGGTGTTGTTGTCCCAACAATAGATTGTACCATAATATACTACCTTTCAAATACTACACACTTATATTAAAACATGCATTTTAAAATAATTGCCATGTATAAAAAGATTCATTTAACATGTGTTAACAAAAGAGGATAGATTTAAAATAATCTATCCTCTTTTGAAATCATTAATTTTCTGAAACATCTTTTAAAGGTATTGTAATAACATATTTATTACGTTCTCTTTCTTTTTTAATATTTTTCTTATCAAGATTACCGCTTAAATAAAAAGTTTGTGAAAATTCAACAATACTGTCCTCGTGTTTTTTTGTTTTTTCCACTGAAGCAGAAACAGTAGCCATATTATTATTCAAATCAAATTTTACATTTTTTTCGTTGTTATCAAAAGCTCTTAAATCAACGATTATTTTGTAGTCATCATCATCTCTTTCCACAACAACCATAGATTTATTTTTATTAAAATGAGGAATACCCATTTCTTTTGACATTCTTCTATCCATTTTTTCCATATCTTTAGCTTGACGTTCCATCATTTTATCAAATTTTCTAAATTGATAAACAGGATCTGTTAAGTGCTTTATCGTCATATCAGCTACAAAATAGAAAGCTAAAAATGAACCAACTAACGTAGCCATAACAATTCCAATATATTTTAAAATATGATTCTTCTTTAAATCATGATTAAGATTATGTTCATGACCACATTCACTCGTAAATTTTTCTTCTTCTGTCATATGCTTTCTCCTTTTTATTTACTCTATTATTAAATAAAATAATAAAACAAAAAGCAAGTATCCATATGTATAATAGAAAAAGTAAATGAAGGGCGGTTTGTTATTAAACAAACCGCCCTTTGTATTTCTTTAAATCTTAATTATGCATTTTTCAAAGCTTTTCTAATTGCAGAACTACCAAAGTGAACATCTAATTGTTTAGCAACTTTGTTGATTGAATTAAAATCTGCTCTTTTACCAGCATTATCAAATGCATCAATAACATCTTCCAATTCCGGTTTTGATGAACCTAAATTATCGATAATTCTAGAGATGTTTCTGTCAATTTTTGGTTCTTTTTCCAATTTTAAATTTTTATCTTTTTTAGATTCTTTATCTCTTGTTTTTTCTAAATTTAAATTTGGATTCTTTTTGAAGAAGTTTGTTTTTACATCATCATTTAATTTGATTTCAAAATTTTCTTTATCTTCTTCATCTTCAAGTTCATTTAAACCTGATGAAACAGTTGTAGTTGTAGTAGGATTTGAAGTTGTTGTACTGTTTACTGATTCCGTATTATTTGTTTGTTTAGCTGTTCCATCAATTTTAGCATATTCTGCTTTTAATTTTTGTTCTTCTCTGTCTAATAGTTTTCTTTCTTGTGTAATTCTAGCTTCTTCTGCATTCTTCCAATAATTAGCATTAGCAATAGCCTCATCTCTTACAGAATAATCAGGATAAAGATTTCCTTCTTTATCATAATAATATGATGGTTCTATTTTATATGCTTCTTCCATTTCATGTTCATATTGTACATATAGATTATCAAGCTTAGCAGACAAAAGCTGATGTTCAACACTAAAAGCCATTAACTGATATTGTATTTGAACAGTTCTAATTGCATCTTCTTTTGATATTTTAGATTTTTCATCATCTATACCTAACAATTGGTTAAGTTTTTCATTTAAATCATATTTTTCAGATACCATAGCAATTTCTTGTGGCATTACGTCTTTTTTCATTTGGGTTACATAATCATTAGCTACTTTTTTCAATTTTAGCATATCAACTCCAAATTTTGATGAATTTAATAATTTATTAAAGTCATGACCCAAATCTGCACTAAGATAAAACATTGCACCATCTTTATTAGCAAGTTCTCCAAGCTTAGATACTATTTCATTTATTTCCGGATTATCAAGTCCGCCAATTTTTGCTGAAATATCTGTAAATTCCTTAATATATGTTTCTACTGCACTAATTCTTGCTTGTGTTTCAGTAATTCTGGTTTCTAAATTACGTTCTTCTACTTGACAAATGTTCAATTGACGTTCATAATTATCTTTTACCTTTTCATATTCATTTGCATCATTACCGTTAGCTCTGACTTCGGCTCTTTCTTTTTTATATGTATCATCTATTTCCTGAACTTTTAAAGCTAATTCATCTCTTTCATTAAGAAGGATATCAAGTTTAGCTTTAAGATGTCCTAAAGTTGTATTGTATTCTGCAATATATTTATCTGCCACAGCATTACCTGTTTTAACATCATTTGTTTTTGATGCATCTGCTTTTGTTGTATCTTCTTTTGTAACAGCAGTTGTTTCTTCAACTTCTTTTGTTTCTTCTGTTTCTGTTGCAGCAGAAAGACCTTTTACAAAGTCACCAAAAATACTTTCAAGAGCTTTACCAAATTTGTCAACAACGCCTTGTTTGCCGTTTTCCATTTCTTCCACATATTTATCAAATGATGAAGAATCTACTGTTGTTAATGTTACTTTATCTACTAATTCAGGTAATTTTACTTCAGGTTTTTTACCTTCAATATTTGCAAACGGATTTTTTAATTCTCTTTTTGCTGAAACTAAAAGTTCTTGTTTTAAATTTGAATTTATATTCATTTTTTAACCCTTATAAAATTTCCCTAACATTTTTCATGTCGGCAAATGGATTAAAAACTTTAACTCTCATTTTACTTTATATTGTGCTATAGATGCTATTATAATTGGGTTTTGGCTATTTTAAATTTGCGTTTACAAATGTTTACAAAATTTTAAAACAAAAAATTCCATATTGTTTGCCAAATTTCTATTTCGTATAAAATACCAAAGTAATCAAGCTTATGATGTAACACATTATTTGAACAGTCGTATATTTTTTCAAAGTTTTATATTTTACGAGTTTTCCTATTATAAAATGTGAAAGTATACATAAAAACAAAACAAAACCATATAAATAATGTTTTCCAATAAAATCATGTATTAAAACAAGGCTTAATGTTATGATATATAAAAGCATACATCCTGCAATTAAGTATCCGTATATAGCCTTATATTTCGGTTGCTTAAAATTATGTAAAAGTCCGATTGATAGCATTCCAATAGATAATATATTTACAATAATTGCTGATATTAAAACTATATACATACAGCCTCTTTTTTATTCTCAACAGTATTAAGCTTACTCAAAAAATCTTTAACAGTATTCATTACGAATATTTTTTCATTATCATATAGAACCATATGATAGCTGTCATTGAGTTCAACATATTGCTTTGTTTTGGAAGTAATGCCTTTTAAAACAACTTTTGCACTCTTTGTACTTGATAAATTATCATATTTAGAATGTATACACAAAACAGGACACGTTACTTTTTTAAGGTTTTTTCTTACATTTTTAGATAATTTCAATAATCCATCGACACAATTTAGCGGATAATTATCCATTCCAATATCAGCTTTTGCTGTAAGCTTTGCTAAACTTTTTCTTGTTCTTTCATTTTTTATACCAAAACAATCATCTTCAGGAAATGTATAATAAAATTTGACAATTGTACTCAATGCAAAAGGAAGTAAAGATATTGTCCAAGGTATACAAAAGCCATCCAAAAACAGAGTGGTTGAAAGTGCAGCTACTCCGGTTATGTCGTTATTATGTTCCGCAAGATATATTGCCATTACCGCACCCAGACATAAACCTGATACATAAAATTTATTATAATTATTTCTTAATCCATCATATTTTTCTTGTGCAAACCTACACCAATCTTGCCAAGTTACTGTTTCTATTTCGCTAATTCTTTCTCCATGTCCGGGAAAGGAATAACAAAAAACATCATATCCGTTTTTAAACAAAAAATCTCCGTATTTTTTCATTTCAAACGGACTTCCGGTCAATCCATGAAACAACAAAACAGCCTTTTTGCTTTCGTCATCAACGCTGTCATGTACTCGTTCAAAGTCTATGCTTTCGCTCACTTATGACAACCTCGTAAATAATTGGTCTATAAGCTCAATTGCCATATCTATTTCTGCGTAAGATATTGTAACAGCAGGAACAAGTGTGATTGAATTATTATAATGGCTGCCTTTGTTTAGAATCAATCCGTATTTTTTACCGTTATAAATTAAATCACCTTTCAAACCTTCAGCCAAAATATCATTGAGTAATTTAGGATCAGGAGTGTATCCGTCTTCTGTTACACATTCTATTCTGAGCGCTAAACCAAGACCGTCCACCATACCAATACGTTTGTGTTTCTTTTCTAATGATTTTAAACCTTCAAGGAAGTATTTACCTTTATTTGCAACTTCTGTTTCAAAATCTTTTTCTTCAAAGGTAGTCATAACTTCATATCCTGCTCTCATACCGATTGGATTGTTGCAGAATGTTGAATGGGTTCTGCCATTTGGCCATATTTCAGGATTAATTAATTCTTCTTTTGCCCACATACCGCCAAGTGGGTTTAATCCGTTAGTTAATGATTTACCAAACGTAATAACATCAGGTTTTACTTCATAATGCTCTATTGCCCATAATTTACCTGTTCTGTAAAATCCCATTTGTATTTCATCATCAACTAATAGTACTCCAAAATCATCGAGCACTTTTTTTAATTCTTTAAAATATCCTTTTGGAGGTATTATATATCCGCCTGAACCTTGAATAGGTTCAACAAAAAATGCACCCATTGCACATTCTTTAGATGAGTGGTCATAAATACCTGAACAATTATCTTCAAACTCACGTCTTAATTGTTGAACGCAATAATAATTACAAGAGTCGCATTTTTTTCCGTAAGGACATCTGTAGGAATATGGATACGGAACGAAGTGTGCTTCTTCTCCAAAATGTCCAAATGGTTTTCTGTATCTATATCCTGCGGTCAAGCAGCTTGCACCTAAAGTGCGTCCGTGAAAACCGCCGTAGAAAGAAAACATTCTGTTTTTGTGTGTATAATTTCTGACAAGCTTCAGAGCATCTTCTATTACTTGAGAACCGCCAACATTAAAGTGTACACGACCTTTTTCACCAAATCTTTTTATATTTGCTTTTGCAATCTTTTCAGATAACAAGACTTTGTAATCATATTGAAAATGCGAAGAAATTTGCGGTAATGTATCTATTTGATTTACTACAGCATCTCTTATTCTTTTATTTTTGTAACCTAAATTACAAGAAGCAAACCACATTTCTAAGTCTAAAAATGGAGTATTTTCAGAATCGTACATGAATGAACCGTTACAATCTCTAAATACTTTAGGGGTATTTTCAGCGTGAATTTTATCACCATAAGAACAATACTCTTTGTCTATATCTGCCAATTCTTCATCTGATATTTCAAGTTTAGCTGCTTTCTTAGCATTTTCACTATTAATTCTTTTTAAATTCGTTATAATTTCGTTTTCTAATATAGCCATATTACTACCTATCGGGTAAATTTTTAAATAAACATATCATTTAATGTTTCTATTATATTACGAAAAGATGTAAAATGTGAATGTTTTATATTATTTTTTTTACAATATTCGTGCAAATTTTTTGATGCAAAAAGTAAATCAGCCTTTGATGCTATACATAAATCACTTGTACCGTCTCCAATATAGCAAAATTTACCCTCTTTAACTTTTTGACATTTACACATGCCTGCCTTTTTATCGCAATTTTCATTGTAATATGGAAATTCAATACTAAAATTTCCATTTTTATATGTGAGTTTATTTGCATAAAAAGGAATGTCTAAATCATAATGTTCAAGAACATTTTTAATAAATAAATCAAATCCGTCACTTAGAATAGTTAATTTTATATTTTTTAACTTTACATAATCAACAAAATCCAAAAAATAATCATCAATTTCAATAGAATTAATATAATCATCCAATTGTTGCTGAGAAATATTTTTCAATAAACCGACTTGAGTGATTGCATTTTCTTTTGAAGAAATTTTTCCTTCAATCCACAGCTTTTCAGAATCCATCCATTCTTTAGGAGCATGTATTTCAAAAAATTTATTAACAGAATCTTCTTTGGTAATTGTTCCGTCAAAATCGCAGTATATCGAATTTATTGTATTATTTATACCCATTATATTACCTGATTTCTTTTAATTCTAAGCTTGTTTTATTATTGTTAATATTACCTTTTAAATGTATTCTGTAATAATTTGAATTTCTGTCATCATCTTTAATTTTAGGTATCTGCAGTAATTTTGATTCATATAATTCTCTTGAATATTCCGGTCTGAATACTACCTTTAAAATCATACTTAACGGTATTCCGAATACTCTTATACCTTTTGGAGCGTTTTTACTGTAATGCCAAAACAACTGCAAATCAGCATACTGCTTTTCCATTTCATAATTACCCTCTAAAAACATTGCGGATAATTCATGCCAAGTTGTTATATTAATATTTTTAAGTTCTGTGTTATGAACATCAAATGTACCTTTTATGTCATCTTTCATTAAATCTTTTTGTGATAAATCAAAATTTGTTATTTCAGATAATTTATACTTAGAGTTTTTAATCATAAACTCAGTATCACCAAGTTTTGGCAAAAAGCCTTCTTTTACCTCAAACATACAATGAGCGTTTAAAAATCGGAACATGTCTTTTGCATCAATATCAACTTTGGCGTTAGCAATACCGTCTATTTGATCTTGAAGATTTAATGTCATTTCTGCTACTTTATTTGAGTTAATATTTTTTGCTTCAAATGTCATATTTGATGTGTTTTTTGCAAAATTATAAACTCCATTTGCATTTATTGTTCCATCAGCAAAATTCAGTTCTTTCATTTTGAAATCAAATATATTATTTTTCATGCTGCCAAGAAGTTTTACATCTTGAAGGACAAATTTATCTCTTTTAATTTCATTAATTATAATTTCCCAATTATTAATTGTAATAGCACTATCTTTAACTTTTTTTGAAATTTCTTTAGAATCTAATTTATTTC
This sequence comes from uncultured bacterium, assembly GCA_902783785.1. Classification (GTDB taxonomy): domain Bacteria; phylum Cyanobacteriota; class Vampirovibrionia; order Gastranaerophilales; family Gastranaerophilaceae; genus UBA791. Next base: position 13,057 of record CACZSH010000063.1, read on the forward strand.
CTTTTCTATTCTTTTTATGAGTATTTTGAGTGGTTTCAAAAATTAACTTATCTAAAAACAGTTTCATATTATAAATCAGAGTTTCACCATAGATATTATTTTTTGCATTTAGTTCTGCTAAGTATTTTTCACCTTTAAAGAACCCGTTTGATGTTATATTAAATACACCATTTTTTGATACGACATGCGCATTTTCAATAAGAAAAGCTTTATGTCTTGCTTTTTTTATGTCAAAAGTTCCCAAAACTTGATTGTTTTTAAAATCGTATTTTAAATCACCTTTAAATTCACCACCTCTTACTTTTTCACCAAAAGAACCTGTAACAGAAATTGGAGCATACCCGTTTGTATGGCAAGTTACGTACTGAGGAATAAATTTATCAGGGTTATTTTTATCTATATTTTTTATAAATAAACCATCACCTAAAAGAATAACATTTTCTTTATCAGAGCCTGAATAAGAATATTTGTATTCTTTCAAATATAAATCGTTATTGTCTTTGAATGTATTCGCGTGTATCTTTCTTTTATAATCTCTTAATCCCAAATAAAAAGAATTATAAATTAAATCACTATTTGTCGGAATATCTATATCATAATATACATCGGGCTTTCTATTTTTTATCTTATAAACCAAATTAACATTAACAGAATTTAAGACATTAAGATTCGGAACAAAATCAAATTTTTTGGTAAGAGTTGTTTTCATTGTTCCGACAACCAATTTTTTTTGCGGATTTAATAAATCTGTAATATTTAGAGTATGAGTAAATTTTTCATTTCCTAAAATACCTTCTGCAACTGAATCTACAGTTTTACCCCTAAAATTAAAAACAGCTTCTTTTGAATATAAAGGAATGTCAAACCATACAGCATTTGCACCGAAATTATGAGTAATGCATGTTCCCCAAATTCCGTCTTTATTTAATTTTAAATTTACATTGACAGTACCTTTAAAATTTTTGAAATTTTCAATAAACTTTTTAGATGGATCTTTTGATTTTTGAAAATGCAATAATATTGGCATAATCTCTGATACAGGAAGATTAGCACCATTTATATCAAAATCTGAATTTTTATTTTTATCAATCAAAATTCCGTTTAAATATATATGAGAATTTCCTAATGTCAGTTTAAATTTATCTGCTTTAAGTCTATTTTTTTCGACTTTTAAAGACCCTGAATCTCCCAATTTTAAGGTTTCTTTTAAAAATGGAGCATTAATAACAACTTTTAATTGTAAAATATCATTTATCGTATCTGCATTTTGTACTCGAACATTTACTTCATCTGATTTATAAACTAAATTTGTAACATGAATTTCCGGAATATTTTTTAATTCCAAATTCTCTCTTTTTTTCTTTTCTTTTTTGAATTGTTTTAAATAATTTCCGTCAATAAAGATATTGTTTGCACTAATTAATATCAGCTGTTTTTGTAATAATTTATATTTTAGAGAAAGATTTTTAATGTTTGCAACGGAAACGTTATTATTTTTTGCATCAATATTATCAATATTTAAAACAGCAATAAGATTTGGTGATATTTTTAAATTTAATCCCGTAATATTTGTTTCTATCCCAATTTTATTATGAATTAACAATTGTAATTTATTTATTGTAGCTTTATTGTTGATTACAGATGGTAATACAAATACTATTCCAAGATAAAAAGTAATTAAGAATAGCAGCAAAACTCCAAAAATTACTTTAGCAAAATTTTTCATACCAATATATTATTATAAAAATAGAATTATAAAAATTTTTATTGTATATTAAATCTATGTTATTATATTGCGTAAAAATTAAGAAATAGGAGATTTCCATGGAAAACATGTTTAATAAATTAGGTAACATGCAAAATATTATATTTTTGCTGGGTATTATTGTTTATACTATTTGTCTTTTTACAATCACAGACATTGCTTTAATGTTTTTTGCAACTTATGTTATTGCCAGTGCATTAAATCCGATAGTTGATAAATTAGAGAAAAAATGCAGCAGAAATATTGCCGCCCTTATTGTATTTGGAGGTTTTGTTGGCGGAATATTATTAATGTTTTTACCTATTTTAATTATCGGAGGAAAAGAAATTGCACATTTGGCAGCTCAATATCCTCAATATGTTGAACAAATAAAAGATTATGTAATGACTTCACCAGTTGTTGAAGAATTTGCAAATTCTGGAGGCTTACTTGCATCTGTAACAAGTATTTCTAAAGGTGGAATATATTTATTTGTATCGTTAATTTTTACATATTTTCTTATTGTTGACAGAGAAAAAATCTTAACTGCTATTTTAAGATTTTTCCCTAAAAACTCAAGAGAAAAAATGAGAGAAGTTTTTTATATATCAGATGAAAAACTCAGCCGATTTGTATCAGGTCAATTTATTGCATCTGCAAGTGTTGGTGTGATAGTAATTATAGGTCTTATGTTGTTAGGCGTTGATTCCGCTATCATTTTGGGTTGTACGGCTGCTGTTTTAGATATAGTTCCTATTGTCGGCCCTGCTATCGCATTAGTTGCTTGCTTGGCTGTTACATACAAATTAGGATGGACAGTATTTATATTGACTGCGGTAGTTTTTGCAATATCACAAATCGTTGAAAACAACGTTGTAAGACCATATATTTTCGGTAAATTTATGGATTTGCACCCAATAGTTATTTACATATTTATATTTGTATGTGCTAAGTACTTTGGTGTAGTCGGTGCAATTTTTGCTCCTGCAATAGCAGCAGATACTTGCGTATTTATTGAAGAATTATATTTAAAAAATATGGACGAAGAAATAGAAAAATAAAATATAAAAGAAAGGTTAAAGATGAAAAAGATTTTAAAATTACTAGTTTTAGTGTTGATGATAACATTAACTACATCAGGTATTGCATCAGCTGCAATTACAAAGAATTTTTATGGTTATCAGGTAAAAGATGTAAACATAAGACAACTTAAACATGAAGTAGATAGTGCTATTGAGGCATACAAGGGTGATGATAAATTCGTACCTTTAGAAAAAGTTCAGAATGCTTATATTTATTCTGACCCTAATTGCAGCTATTTTATAAAATTATATCCGGCAAAACAAAATACCAATATTTATGTCGTTTCAAATGAAAAATATGATGTTAAAAATAATGAATTGACAGATTTATTAACACATTGGGGTTATAAATATGATAAATTAGATGACAAAGCCGCAATGAAGGAGTACAAATTTGATTTCTTTATATTGGCAAGAAAACAATCATTAGGTAACTTCTACATTTCACCTGATTTGGTTAAACCTTTAAAAACAGGTATGGCTAAATTAAATAACAAAATGGCAAAAGACAATAAAAAAACTTCAGTATTCCCATACACTCCAGATACAAATCCGATTAAATTGGATTGTGTAGATTCAACAAATTATTATGATGAAAAAGCAAAAATTTCTATTGTTCAAAATGAATATCGTCTAAAACAAAAAGAAAACAAATATGTTCATGCATACGAATATCTTTTAATCAATAAAAATAATTCAAAAGTTACTATTACAGCAACAAGTGAAAGACTTGCAGGACTTAAAGACGTAACAACAGAGGCATTCGTTGACTTAGACAGACTTGATTTAATTGATACCGTTGGTACATTCCCTCCTGTACTACTTCTTACTGCCGGTACATCAGTAGTTTGTAGTGTTCCTAACTGGATAAGATTGGCAAGAATAACAAAAGAATCAAAAAGATATGCAAATTCTTTGCCTGAAAATTATGAACTTAATCCACAAGCCGAAATGAGAATTTTGGTTTTAAAATATAAAGATGATCCGAAACCTATTAAATTTAATATTAAATTTGCAAACGGAACAGTATATAATATCACGTTTTAAAATACGTTATATATAACACAAATTTAAAGATATGTAGTTGAATTAAACCAAAACTTCAACTATATATCTTTTTTGCGGATTTATAATATCTTTATAATACAATGTAAAAAGCTTAAAGTTTTTAATCAATCGTTATTGAATATCTTTTAACACCTTAATTAATGGGATAAAATTAAATCTTTCGTATTTTTCAAAAACTTGTTTTCTTTCTTTATATTTTTCTTCAGTTATATTTTCCCACTTGTCTTCGTTTATTTCACTGCTATAAGATAAAAACCAGGGTTTTTTAGGATTTGTGTAACCATCATATTTGAAACTAACTTGAGGATATAGTTCTGTAGAATTTTCTATTAAAATAGACACTCTTACACCACTTTCTAAAGCCCCTGAAGAATATTCATTACATATAAATGCATCATCGCAAACATAGTATCTATTTCTGCTTCCACCACTAATTACATGTTTAGGTTGTCTATTTACCATTGTATATATATCGTAAATTACTCCCTTCCAATTACCGTTTGCAATTTCTCCAATTAAAAGTTCATCAATACCATCTTTATTAATATCATAGTATATATATCCAATTTTATTTAAAACTTTTTTGTTATCTAAACCTTGAGCCAAAATATTATACATATAGCTCATGTTTTCGTTTTCTAATTTGTCAGAAGTCCATTTTTCTGTGATAGCTTTTATGTGTTTATGCAATATATCCTTGTATAGATTTTCTCCTTTTGTACCTTGACTTTTAAAATAAATTGAACCATTTCTGCCTTTAATAGTTACTATTTCACCTAAATCATACAAAAGTTTATAAGACTCTGGTGCTTTAGAATTTTTAGTATAATCATGTTGGACATCTGTTGGATATTTTAAAACAATATCATACAATTTATTATGTTTATCTACCAGTTCACCAAGTTTTATACTTCCCGGCAAAGTTGCATGGTCTGCAGGTTTTTTATATGCTTTAATACCAAAGGCAAATCCGCCAAAACCTGATTTTTTAGATTCATTGTGAAAAACTGAAATTTTATTTTTTTCTGTTTTTATTTCGTAAAAACCTTTTAGTTCTTCAGGTAAAGTTATCGAAAATAGATTATTTTTAATAGTTGTATCTTTTAACAAATCCTTATTCGCACGGATAAAATAATTTGTTGTTTTATCTTTATTATCTATCCAAATAAGATTATTATTATCGAATTTAAGTATACCCGTGCCATCGGTGTAGTCTACTTTATCTTCAAATTTATTTCTATTTTTGTAATAACGATAAATGTGAATTCCGTTTGTATAGTTTAACGTTCCTCTATTGTCAGGTATTGCTGTAAATCGATATATATCTTTTTGTGCAAGATTATCTTCTCTCCATGTTATAAAAATTTTATATTCATTTTTATTGTAAGGATAAATATCCATGACAACTCTTTCAGAGGTCTTTTCTGCCCATCTGCCACTTATATTATCTAAAACCTTATCGTAAGCAAAAACTTTTAATTCACAAAATAGTATAAAACATATAATAAAAAAAATACTTTTTTTCATATATAAACTCCTGTTGTATGCATTTATAATATATCTATTCTACTTAAAAATTTTACAATTCACTAATTATTAGAATATTAAAATATTAAAATATTAAAATATGTAAAGGTTTTATTACGATAACGCAATTTTAAAAATTTAGCAACATTATCTAAGGTGTTGTAATGTACATAAATATGGAATACTTATAAATAAAGGAGGTAAAAATGTATCCACACGTTAATGGAGTAGGAGGAACAAACGGTTCTCATCGTTCAGGAGGTACTCAAGGCAGAAGCGAACAAGATCCCAGAGATATAAATATCTTTGGAGGTGATAATGACGATATACAAGAATCAAGTTCAATGCAATTTATAAGAAACACTAAAAGAGCTGCAGAAGAAGCATCTCAAAAAACTCAAACTCATATGGAAAGAGTTAAATATTATATAAATCAAGGCTACAGCTATTCTGAAGCTTTTGATGCTGCAGAACAGGAAGAAGGCGGTCCTGTAAATAGAGAACAACTTGTTCAAAGACTTGTAAATCAAGGTTATGACAGAGAAACGGCTGAAAGAGCAATTCCAAGAAATATTGACCAGAGAATTGATTATGTAAGAGAACAAGGTAGACTTGAAGGTGAAAGAAGAGTTCAAGAACTTGATCAAAAACTTAATAATATTCGCAACCCCAGACGCTAATCTATTTTTGAAATATTTTTATAAAAACGGGAACATTTCTATTGTTCCCGTTTTTATTTGCTACTTCATAACTTTTAATAGTCATAAGACTTTGCGCAATTTTTAATCTAAAAAATACTTTAAATATATGTATTAGTGTAGGTATTTTAATGCAAATTTATAATATAGGATTGAATATTCCTCAAATAAATTTTAAATCAAGTGCTGTAAAATGTTTTACACCACCATTGAAGCCTGACTCTTTTGAATCATCAAAACCTACAATAAAGCATGCAATTGATGAATTAAAAAATATTAAAACAATTGATGGGAATTGTAGATTTGGTAAAAAAGATATTGAAAAATTCTCAGATTTGTACAAAAAAAATAAGATAGATATTGAAACTGTAAAAATATTTTCTGATACCAAGTTAGATATAAATAGTATGAGTAATGTTTATAAATCATATCAAAACTCGTTAAAAGATGGATTTGATATGAAAAAAAATACATATGGTATAATTCATAATCAAGTTAAAGAAATTGAAGATAAAAACCACGAAGTTCTTATTAATGAAAGTCTTTTTGATAAAAAAAACGAATTTGTTATAAGTGATAAAACTGACAATATTAAATATACTTTGTCAAAAAAAGGCGAATTAAATGCTAAATCTTATTCTAAAGATATAGAAAAAGACGGAAAAACTATTCGTAAAATCATAACTGAAGACTATAAAAATAATTCTGTTAATACAAAATTTAAAAAATTAGAAAATGATGAATTTTTAACATATAAAGAGATAATTAATTACAAAGACGAAAACGGAAAAACAAAATACAAAAAAGTTTCTGCGCTATCAGATGAAGTTTTGGGCAACACAAATATACAATTAATTTACCCTGATGGAAAAACAAAAGACATTTCAAAATCATCAAGAGATAATAAAACCGGTATAGTAACAATAAAAAAGGATTTTACATCTCCGGACGGAACAAAAAGCCAATACTTATACGAAGATGATCCACAAGGTAACAGAATCGTTGACTATAAAATAACTGACGAAAAAGGAAAAGTTATTTATCAAAATTCTCAAACTTTTGAAAAGATTTCGGATACAAAATTTATAACATCAAATGATGCCAGAAAATATGAAATAAATGTTGGCGAAAAATCGCTTTCTGTTAAAGAATTAGGTCTTGGTAAAGAAGAAACAATTCCGTTTAAAAAGAAAGTGGAAAAATTTAACAGAGAAGAAATGATTTCTCTTTTGAAAAAAGTTCCAGGACATTTGTTATTTGAAGCTGCGCAAGATGTAAAAAAATATAGCGGTTTAAAAAAGGATGAAGCATTGCTTGCTTATTCTTTGCCATCTGAAAAAAGAATAGCTTCGGCAGATAATTTATTTATATTTTTGCATGAATTAGGACACATAAAAGATTCTGAAACCTTAAAAATTAAAAACAGTGTAAAACGTCATAATGAAGAAATGCAATATTCAGGAAATGCAAAAATTCAAAATACTTATTTAAAAGAGTTAAGTAATTTTGTAAAAAAATATCCACATGAACAAAGAGAAAATGCAGGATATTTCCTTGAAAATGATGGGCATTATGCCGGAAAATGGGGAGCATTAGGTGAAATTGTTGCAGAAACTAATGCCATTGGATCTTCAAGAATGACAAAAGATTCTGAATGTGTTAGCTTTAGAACAGATTATTTACAAGAAAATTTCCCTAAAACAATAGCAGAAATTAAAAATGCAATGCGTTGGAAAGATGATTTGGATGCTATTGAATTCTACGGAACATAGTTTTAATCAGTAAAATTAAACTTAATTTTATCTCCTGTAAGTATTAATATATCTTCTCCATTAGATGAAAGCCCTGTTTTATAATCTGTGTCATCATGAATTTCATCTCTTATATCTTTTGGTAATAGGCTTTCTGCAACTGATATTGGTTTAATAGTTATACTATTTGTATTTTGTGATTTACCGGTTATATCAGTGTCATTTGAGTACATATTTACATTAGACATTGGAGAAAAAGCAAAATCAGTATCATTTAGAAAGTTTTCCAATGCCTTTATATGTTTTCTTTTATAAATGGTTTTTAATTCCTTGGTTACTTCATACTCAACGTTGTTCAAGTCTTTATATTTTGTTATAGAAAACACAAAACTTGCTTCTTTTTCACCTTTATTTGGGCTTTTGACATCTGTTAGCGTCCCATATACAATATAACCTTTTTTTAATTCCATACCGGATAAAATTACATTTTTTGTAACTTCTACTCGTACAACATCTTTAGGATATGCTGTAGATATTTCATCAATAGCTTTTGCCTTTAATGTTTGTGCATTGGCGGTCAATGTTGTAAATGTAAATATTAAAAACAATAATAATATTCTTTTCATTACTTTTTCTTTTTCCCTTTAACCAAATAAAATACTATCAACAAAATTAAAGCAGAAACGACACCTATAATATTTGAATGAATAGGAGATAAGTTAAAACCTATTTTGTCCTGAAAAATATAACTTACGACAACAGCAGTCATAAATAATGCCGGTATTAAAGTTATAAAATAAAATTTTGATTTTTTTCTTAAATAATAAGTTAAAGTCCACAAAACAAGAGCGGATAAAGCTTGGTTTGCCCAACCAAAGTATTGCCACAATGTTGTATAATTTAATCTGCTTAAAATAACTCCGCAAGATAAAATAATAGCACTTAATAATAATCGTTTAAAATTATTTTGATTTTTAAGATTTAAAAAATCAGTAACGGTAAGTCTTATTGAGCGAAATGCAGATCCTCCAGATGTTATTGATAGAGCTACTATCGAAAGAATAGTCAACGCACCGCCAATTTTACCAAGCAAACTCGTTGATATTAAAGAAACGACTCCGCCTTGTCCAGATGATTGAATTTCTGTTAAAAGGTTTGAGGTGTTATGGAAAAATGCTATTGCCAAAGTTGCCCAAATAAGAGCTATAATTCCTTCTGTTACCATAGCTCCGTAAAAAATGATACGTCCGTCACGTTCGTTAGGTAAGCATCTTGCCATTAAAGGCGATTGTGTCGCATGAAATCCGCTTATTGCACCACAAGCTATTGTTATAAATAATATAGGAAATATTCCGGCATGCTCAGGATGCAAATTTGTAAATGTCATTTGAGGATAAAATGGTAATCCTGATTTAAACAACATTACCATAACAGATATGGTCATAACAAGCAGTAAAATTGCAAAATAAGGGTAAATTTTTCCCATAATTTTATCAATTGGCATTAAAGTTGTAAGAAAATAATAAGTAAATACCGCAATTATCCAAAAATTTAAAGGAGAATGGGATAAATCTGCTAGCATTTTTGCAGGATTAACCGCAAAAACGGTTCCCAATAATAATAGTAATGTTAAATAGAATATTAAAAATAAAGTTTTGAAATGTTTACCAAAAAGCTTTTCTGTAATGTAAACTATAGATTTACCTTTATATTTTAATGAAATCATACCTGTAAGATAATCATGAACTCCACCAGCAAATATGCATCCAAAAACAATCCACAACAGCGCAACAGGTCCGTATATCGCACCTAAAATTGCGCCAAATACTGGTCCTAATCCTGCAATGTTCAAAAATTGAATTAAAAAAATTCTCCATAATGGCATTTTTACAAAGTCGACACCATCTGCATATTTTATTGCCGGTGTTGGTCTGTTTGGGTCAATTCCCCATATCTTTTCAACAACTTTTGAATATACAAAATATCCTAATAATAACAGTAAAATTGATACAAAAAATAAAATCATTTTAATTCCTTATCATACCTATTTATAAAAACAATAATTCACCCATTGTATTTTTTTATGTCAGCATAATCATAATCGCAAACATAAATACAAGGATATTTACAAATTTTCTTTGTTTTATTGAAAGAAAAGTTTTCGTCAGATAAATTACCAAGCTTATATCTTTCAAGATCTTGTTCATTTTTTATCAAAGCCCTTCTATACGGTGTATTAATATATTCCATTCCCCCTACACAACTATATACATCTCCATTTGGCATTATATTTATGTAATTTTTACCGGCAGAACAATCTTTACAAATTTGAGCTTCATAAAATTCTATCTTTTTTTTAAAACTTCTATCATGTTTTAAATATTTATCTATTTGTTTTAATTGTTCTTCTGTATAATTAAAACCTGTTTTTATGAGAGGTTCAACTCTTATAGTTATACCTTTTGGAGTTAATTTACTGTGTAATTCTTCAAGAAAAGGTATATTTTCCGGAGTCGCAACAATATTTACGGAATTTATCCACATAAATTTGTTTAATTCTACTACCTTTTCTATAAACTCTTCTTCCTTTGCAAATTCTCTATGAAAACTAATAGAGGTACAAATTTTTTTATTTATTTTTTTATACAAATCTATTGGTAATGAAGCATTTGAAATAAGACCAATAATAGAATGTTTTTTAGGTAAATTGTTTATTATATCTGTAATTCCGGAATATAACATAGGTTCTCCACCAATTAATAAAAATGCCATTGGTGGTAATTTTTCAAGAATTGCAAACCATTCGTCAGGAGTTTTTTCCGTTTCCTTGGTATATGTTTTAGAATAGTTGTGTATATTACAAAAAGGACAATATGAACAATGATAGGTGCATCGGTATGTAATATTCCAATAACCATATATTTTATTTGGAAAAAATAATCTATGAAAAGGTCTGATTATAGAACGTACAGAAGCAGGAGTTAATCTTTGTAGCATTTCAATCAACATAAATAATACCCTTATAGATTATTATAATAATCAAAAATCCTTTAATATCTTACTATGCATGATAACATAAATGTATGAAAATTGTAAAATTTTGTTATAACTCTTCCAAATAATAACAAGATATATTTTTAGTTGCTTTTATAATATTAATATTAGTTATTAATTATGTACTAAAGGATTTTTTATGAGCGAATTTAATGTATCTTTTTCAAAATTTAATACCAAACAAATGGATGGCAGTGTATCTCAGTCTCAAATATCAAGTAGTTCAACTACTGATGTTAGTATTTTTTCTGCTAAAGAATTTCCTGATGATGCTCCAAAAACACTAACAAAAGAGGAAATAAAAGCTCAAAAGAAAAAACAAAAAGAAGAAGAAAAAGCTGAGAAAAAAAGAATAGCAAATACACCTGACGGAGTAATTCAAAGAGGAAAACAAGGTTCAGATGCCGGAGATTGCTGGTTATTAGCTCAAATGAATTCTATGTCTAAAACCGATTGGGGTAAAGAAGCATTTAAAAATGCTATAACTAATGATGAAGAAGGTAATTACAATGTTCATTTTAAAGGTATTAATAAAGATATAAAAATCACAAAAAAAGAATTTGATAAAGCTAAAGGTTCATCTAATTATTCATCAGGTGATGCTGATGTACTTTTATATGAACTTGCCGTAGAACGCCATTTTCAAGAAACAAATTTAAATAATGGTACAATTAGAGGGAATGATTTAGCGGGAGAAGATTCTCTTCAATATTTATTAACAGGACGTAAAGGCCGACAAACAAAACAAGAACAAGAAATGGAACTAGTGTTAAAAGCTATGGGTAGTGATCCTGAAAATAATAATGGTATATCGGCAACGTATATATATCATGACAACCATCCTGATAATGTAGCGGATATGAATCATGCCATGTCTGTTCAACAAGTTATTTTAGATGAAAAAGGAAATGTAGATAAAGTTGTTGTTCTAGATTCTTATTCGCCTAATGAAACAAAAACATTATCTTATAAAGCTTTTAAAAATGATTTAAAATTATTCGGTTATGTAACAGCTCCAAAAGAATAATCTTATATCTTTATTCTTTTGGATTAAAGCTTTGTTTTTTTTGATAAAAAAAAGAGAATGACATTAATCATTCTCTTTTTTAGTTTATTTTATTCTAACCTTTATTTTCTTGGTGGTAAAACAGGTTTTTTACCGTTTTTGAACCAGATTACTTCTCCGTCATTTTTGTTATCACCAACAACTGCACCGTCTTTATCGTATGCATAAGGTTGTTTTTCAAGTGGTAATTTTTTGCCATATGAATTAACGTCAATTATTGATACTGAATCATAGTATTTTAAGAAATCTTTATATGAAATATCAGCATCATAAGATGTATTCCAAGGGTTTGTACATCTCATTTTTAATTCACCTTTTTCATCTTTATGAGGTTCAAGAGTGTAAGCATGGAAACCGTAAATACCTGCTGAAGCTGCAACAGGATTTTCAACTCTGCTTCCGCCTGCTCTTGTACCGCCTGTCATTATGAAATCCTGGTTGAAGTTTTCTTTCTTTAACATTGGAGTTACTGTTTTTTCTTCAAGATCCAAGTTGTATTGTCTGAAACCGCCAAAGCCCATTCTTTCAAGAACTTCAAAATTATATCCGCCTAAAGCGCCTCTGTAAAAATCAGCTGCACTTTTAAATCTGTCTTGTTTATTATCAGGATCATTTTTTAAGTCTGTGAATTTTAAACCGTTTTCATCTTCTTCGTAATAGATGTTATAGTAATTATCATCACGACATACAACGATAGTTCTGTTTGGATCTTCTTTTGCTTTTATATAATCATTTAATCTTTGTAAATGTCCCATTAAAGATTTTTTTGCGTCAGCCTTTTTATCAGCGGGAGCATTTTCAAGTTCTACCTTTTTATTTTCTATTTTTTCTCTCATTATTTCTCTGAATTTTACATCAGCTTTATTTACAGAATCTAATCCGTAAGCATCTTCTAATATACGAATACCTGTTGAACCTTTAAGTGAGTACTTTTGAACTCTGTCTTTTGGTAATTCTGCATTTTCATATTTATATTCGCCATAACCGTTTTGGAATTTAACGGTTACATCTTTGCCATTTTGGTGGAATGCATCATACAAAGCAACTCTTGCTTTAGGATTTTGCATTACGGTGTTTAATGTTGATACAAGATAGCAATCACCGATACTTTGTTGTTGTGTTGTAAATCTTTTTGCAGGAGGGAACAATTTAACAAACATGTCTTTATCCATGTCTAATTGTTTTGAATCCTTTTCAGATGTTTTTACGTAAATTTTATCTTGATCAGCAACTTTAAATACTTCACCTATTTTAGTTTTTGCGTTACCTTCTTTTTGAGATTTTACTGTAGGAACATAAACATCTGCAGGATTTTTGCCTGCTTTACGAGCTTCGTAAACCATGTCTAAATCTTTTGCAAGATTATCATTCATCTTACCTGTTTCCCAGTAATTACTTACTGTTGATTCATCAATATCGCCGGTTTTAATCAAACTTAATTGCATCATTACATTTGCAGTTTGTTCATCACCTCTTTTTAAAACTCTTTTTAAGTTTTTAATATCCTTAAGAGATGTCATTACCATGCCTGCATCATAAATTGCTTTTGTAGCTTGGTCATCAGTATGAGCAAAAGGAGTAGGTTTTACTTTTGTTCTAGGTTTAATACCATTCATAGCTTGAAACGTTGCTGCACTTGGCATTTTTGATGTTTGTTGAGGTGCAGTTTGTGTTGTATTTTGTGCTATTTTATTTTCTTTTTTTGTGTTTACTTTACCTAAAAACGGCATTACTGATTGAATTGAACTTACTTTCATTAATCCTACCTTCCTACACATGTCTTTTATGTTTATTTTAAGCCCTGTAAAAAAAATAATTGCTCAAATAAGTGTAATTTTTACAAAAAGTTTACATATTATAAATATTTCTTTGAAACAGTTTTTATAATTGCAGGGTAAATTATTGTTGAAAAGATGCTCATACAAAAATATGTAATAACTCTTTTGTATATATCTAATTCTGTTCCGGAAACCAAATAATAAACCAAATGTAATATTGTATACAAACATACAACACCTACAAAACCAATAATTATTTTCTTGTAGATATTTATTTTAGGTAATTCATATTTTATGTATTTCTTATCTATACAATATCCTATGCAAACGCCCAATAACATTGCTAACTCGCTATAATAAGACATTAATTCTTCTTTTAAAATTCCTGTGATAATCATTGTTATAATCAATGTAGAAACAATTAAAACTGCACCTAAAAAAATCAAATGTCCATTTTCTTTTTTATCTATCCAATTAAAAAATTTACTTACCGCAAAAATGTAAATTATAGAAAATAAACATCCGACAATAACATCTTGCGGAGTATGAACGCCTAAATAATTTCTTGAAAATAGTACAGAAAAACCTAAAAGAATAAAAAATATGCTTAACCATTTATTATTTTTCCATGTAGCTATAGAAATTCCCGAAATAGCAGTAATACCTCTTACGGTATGTCCGCTTGGAAAAGAATATCCAGGGGCATGCGCTCTTGCAGCCTCTACCGGATGTACTTTATCTGATAAAAGCCATGGCCTTTTAACAAAAGCAAGCTCTTTTAGCAAATCTTTTGTCATCATGCCTAATTGTAAAGCTGTAAATAAAATAAAACCGCTTCTTTTATCCAATAACCAATAGCATAAACTTACAAATATGTATGGAACAATTGATTCTGCAAATTTTGTTATATTTAAAAATAATATATCAAGTTCAGGTGTTCTGTGGTTTTGCAAAAATACCAAATAATCAATTTGAGGTTTTAATACTATCGAATTTGTTAAAATTTCATGTAACATAGGATTATATTATCACAAAAATATTATCTTTTTTTCTAATGTTTTGAATAGCAAATTATTTCATAATAAAAAAGTCTTAAAAAGGAGTTTAGTTATGTATTTATTATTTCAGTTTCTTGTATTAACCGTAATAGTTTTATTTACGGCATGGATTATTCCTGGTATAACTATTTCAAGTATACCTATGGCAATGATTACTGCGGCAGTTATTGCATTGATTAATACGGTATTAAAACCGTTATTAAATCTTATCACACTTCCAGTAAACGTTGTTACCCTTGGACTTTTTGCTCTCATAATAAATGCTCTTCTTTTAATGTTTGTGGCATACTTAGTTCCAGGTTTTACAGTAAACGGTTTTTGGAGTGCATTCTTTGGAGCATTAGTTATTTCTCTTTTAACATTGGGTATGAGCTACATAGAATTTTAGTAAGCAAATAGTTCTACTCAATATTTAGAAAGACGGAAAAATAATTTCCGTCTTTTTTTATAAAGTATTGTAAAGAATATTCAAAAACATGGCAATATATATTTTCAGGGACTTTAAACCAAGTATGAAGGTTTCTGCAATTCAAAGTTTATATATGCCAAATATGATGCCTTTAAATAATAAAAAGGTATCAAATCCTATTGCGCCTGCAGTAAGTAAAACAACTGCATCAGCGTTGGAACTTTCATCGAATTACAACAAACATTTAGTAAATTTCAAAGGATATTACGGCGACAGTAACCCTGCAAAGAAATTATTTTGGATATTAAAGGGTAATAGTGATGTTTATGAAGACCAAGAAACGTATAAAACTCTTTATAAAGGAGGAAATACAGGTTGGAAAAAATGGGTTAGTGAAAATCCTGAAAACTTATTAAAACGTTCTCCAATGGACGCAATTCAGTCTATTTGCACATTAACAAAGAAAAACGATCATTATCCGGAAATTCCAAATAATATAAAAACTCCGGATTACGGTGATAAATGGGGTAGACGAGCAAATTATATCGAAATAAATCCAAGAACTGTTGCACTAACTGAAGGTGATAGAAAAAGCGAAGGTTTATTAAATGTGATGAAATTATTACCGGCGATACCTCCATCACCAAAAAGTTTTGCTAATTGTGTAGTATTATCTCAACTATATCCGGCAATGTATCGTGAAAATGACGGTAAAACAGGACGTTCCTCTTTGTATACAGTAGATTTGCATTCTGGTATTTCAAAGAATTTAACATCAGACAAACTTTGCCGTGACGGTCAAAGAATGGGTGATGATGAACAAGTAAAAGCGTTCAACGATATGGCTCACTTAAGAGGTTTAAAAACAGGTATAAGAATGCCTCTTTCAGCGGGTCAAATGACAGTTAAAGGTGAGCCTTTCAACTGGTACAAACATGAAAAAGCATTTATTGATGCTTGCTGTTGGGCTGTCGATTTAGGTTTTGATGCAATATTCTTTGATAGCGCAAAACACGTTGGTAATCATGAAATGCATTATTATTGCGGGGTCGGAGAAGTTCCAAATTTCCAACAAATGCAATATATTACTCAACAAATAAGAAGCAAAACCGGAAGAAACGACATTGCTCTTGTTGGGGAAAAGTGTGATATGCATCCAAGAAACAGAGAAATGGGCTTAACAGCAGGTAATGACTGGGGTAGAGCCGATGACTTTAACAATATTCTGCATGAATATGATAAACAATCATGGAATGATGAATATGCTGCAGGCCCTGTGATTTCTGATGATAATGATAATTGTCAAATGTCTTTGGAACAAAGATTAAACAGAATTAAAAATGCCTTCAACGGACATCGTGACGCAGGTTGGAGATTGCCTTCTTATATGCAAATGCACGATATTTTCCCAACTTCTCCATATGCAAAAAATACGCATGAATTAATGGAATATGGTGAAAATAAATCGACGTATGGTGATGTTGCAAGTCATTATAACAATATTTTTAACACATCTGACCACGCAAAATGGTATAGAGATGCTGTTAGTAATGAATTTTTAAACGTTATGTATCAATAACTAAATTTTATTAATAGAGAGCAGAAAAAAGGATGACCGTTTTGTTTTTAGTCATCCGATTTGTTTTTTATTTGATATAGCTTCTTAACCTATAACAGGAGGGTTAAATACTCTTGTTGAAAGGTCTTTATCAAGCATTAATAAGGCTTTTTTATCTTCACCTATTAATTTTAATGTTGCTAATAATCCGCCAACATTTGATTCTTCTTCAACTTGTTCTTTCAAATACCAATCTAAAAATGATAATGCAGCTCTATCTTTTGTTTCTTCTGCTACATCCATTAATGCATTAATTCTTGAAGTTACATATTCTTCGTGTTCAAGAACTTGTTCAAAAATTTCTAACGGATTTTCACTTTTTACTTCAGGTTTATCAATAGCGCCTAATTCTATTTTACCGCCTCTTTCAAGAACGTAATCATACATTCCCATACCATGAGCTTGTTCTTCTTGAACTTGAACATCAAACCAATTTACGAAACCGTTTAAATTCATTTCTGCAAATTTTGACTTCATAGCTAAATAAAGATATGCAGAATAAAATTCTTTATTTATTTGATCGTTAAAAGCTTTTTCTAATTTTTCGTTAATCATTTTTTAATCCTCCATGACTAAATTATATAATAAATATGAAATATTGTTATAAAATAAAATACATGATATAATGAAGAAAAATAGTTTGGAGAGTAGAATGAATTTAACATCAAAAAAGTACGGTTCATCTGTTATTGTAAATGTTGAGGGAAGAATTGATACAAATACTGCAATGGAATTTGGAGAACAAGTTAATGATTTGTTAGATAATGTATCACTTTTAACTCTTGATTTTACTGATGTAGAATATATATCAAGTTTGGGCTTAAGAGCTATTTTGGAACTCCAAAAAAGAATGTTATCACAAGGGGCAATGAAAATCGTAAATGCTAATGAATCTGTTATGGACGTATTTAACATGACAGGCTTCAGTAAAATACTAACTATCGAAAATGCTTAACACAATAAAATCAAAAATCATTTGTATAACACTAATCTTTTTGATAGTAATATCAACTGTAACAATGGGGTTGATTAATGTTGCATACAAAGTAGGTAAGAAAAACCAAATAGAAGAATTAAAATTTCGTCTTGATGATATAGATAAAAAAATGCATATAACTTTAGTTTCTTTAAGACTTGTTGCAACTGAACTTTCAGAAAGAGGAAAGATTTATTATTTTTTTAAAGGTCCTTCTACCAGATTGGATGACTTAGTTGAAGATGTTTTTAAAAACAGTAAATCAATTTTTTATTCAGATGAAGTTAATACAGGTGGTATTTGGTATGAACCTTATGAAATTTATCCTAATAAGAAATATTTTGCAGCTTATTTCAATATAAATAGAATTTATGATGAGGAAGAATTAGGAAAACTTAATTATAATTATACAGAAAGAATTTGGTATAAAGAATTAAAAGAAAAAATAATAAACTCAGAAGCCGGAACGATGTCTTGTTTAGTTGCCAAAAGTGAACCGGGAAATTTTTCAAATGAGCTTATGCTTGCATGCGGCAGAGGAATTTATGACAATGATTCTAATCTTGTAGGACTTGTTCATGTGGATTGGAAAGTCGCAAATTTTATTGAAAAACTAAAAACTTTTAACTTACCAAAAAATACCATAATCATATTCTCAAATGAAATTAGTGATTATATATTTTACTATAGTGAAGATAGTTCTTTAACTGGTAAATCGTTGAAAAATATTCCTATGTTTAGAACGGATTTAAAATCCGGTGAAGAAATAACTTATAATAATAAAAAATATATAGCATTTTTATTAAATGAAGAAAACGGTATGGAAGTTACGTTTTTTGTGCCGAAGTCTGAAATATTTAAAATTTTAAATTTAGAGGTTATTCTTCTGGTTCTTGCTCTAATAACTTTTTACATTATTGTGTGTGTGTTAGCTTATGTGTTTTTAACAAAAAATATAAATAGACCTATAAAAACTCTCGTTAAAGCTGCAGAAGAAATAGGTAAAGGTAATCTTGATACAAAACTAACGATAAAAAATCCTGAAGAATTTGCTGTTCTGGCAGAAACGTTGAATAATACATCAGAAGATTTAAAACATTACATTGCAACTTTAGATGGATATATAAAAGAAAAAAAACAAGCTGAATTTGCACTTAAGGTTGCAAAAGAAATTCAAAAGGCTGCCATGCCAAGTGTATTTCCTGCTTTTCCTCAACATAAAGAATTTGATATTTATGCTACGATGGAAACAGCTTTTGAAGTTGGCGGAGATTTTTATGACTTTTTCTTCTTAAATGATGATTCATTCGCATTTTTAATAGCTGATGTATCGGGAAAAGGTATTCCTGCAGCATTGTTTATGATGAAAGCAAAAGCTGTTATAAAAAATTTGGCAAAAACTGAAATATCTTTAGAAGAGTTATTTGAACAAGTAAATAAGGAACTTTGTCAAAATAATGAACAAGGTTTTTTTGTTACAGCATTTTTCTGTAAATTAGAAATTTCTACTGGAAAATTACAATATTTAAGCGCAGGTCATAATCCTCCTTATATTAAAAGAAAAAATGAAATTTATAAAAAATTAATATGTAATCAAAATTTTGTATTGGGAGGAATGGAAGATACAAAATTTGAATCAGCAGAAATTCAATTAGAGCCTAATGATAAATTATTTTTATATACAGACGGGTTAACTGATGTGATAAATGAATTTGGAGACTTATTCGGAGAGGAAGGTTTAGAGATGTGTTTAGAAAAATATAATGCAGATAATATAGATAGCCTTTTATCAAATATTAATACAGAAATAAAAGATTATTCAAAATTTGCTCAAAACGGTCTTCCTGATGATATAACAATGTTGTCATTTGAGTATAAAGGTTATTATACTTTTGATGTACCTGCTACGATTTCATCTTTGTCAGAGTTAACAATCAGGCTTGAAAATATTTGTAATAATTTAGGTGTGGAAGGCGTAAAACGCTCTAGAATACTTATTTGTACTGAAGAAATATTTACAAATATTGTTAAATATGGCTACGAACACGAAGAATCAACTACAATTGGTATAAATATTAAACATGCAGAGAATGATATAAATATTACATTTATAGATACAGGAAAAGAATTTAATCCATTAGAACATAGTGATCCTGATATAACTTTATCAACAGAAGAACGCCAAATCGGTGGACTTGGCATTTATATGGTAAAACAAGCTATGGATAAAGTGTCATATGACTACAAAGATGGACAAAATGTTTTAACAATCTCTATGAATTTATAATCTTTTATATAAAATTTTTAATTTGAGTGAAACGAATTTTTCTATTTATATAGAAAGGAGTTTTACAATGAATTTAAAAGATTTTGAAAAAAAGCAACAAGAAAAAAATTTATCAGCAAATACAATTCGAACCTATGTATTTGCATTAAGACAGTATCGGAACCAATTTCATGAGATTTCTAAAAAAAATCTTAGAGCATACAAAATATGGCTCATTGAAAACTTTAAACCTAAAACTGTTAATTTGAGATTAAGGGCGCTAAATGTTTATTTGGAGAGTATAGGAAGAGCTGATTTAAAACTAACATTTATAAAAGTCCAGCAAAAAATGTTTTTAGAAAATGTGATAAGTGAAGCTGATTATACTTATTTTAAAAAATGTTTAAAAAAAGATAATGAAATGTTTTGTTATTTTGTTATAAGATTTTTAGCAGCTACAGGTGCAAGAATAAGTGAATTAGTTCAAATAAAAGTTGAACATGTAAAAATTGGTTATTTAGATTTATATTCGAAAGGGGGTAAGCTTAGAAGAATATATATTCCTAAAAATTTAAAAGATGAAGCTCTTGATTATTTTATAAATAAATCACAATTAAGTGGATTTATATTTATAAATAAATATGGAAAACAAATAACAACACGAGGTATAGCTATATTATTAAAAAAATTTGCAAAAAAATACGGGATAAATCCTTCCGTTGTGTACCCGCATTCATTTAGACACAGATTTGCAAAAAGTTTTTTAGATAGATGTAATGATATTGCTTTTTTAGCCGATTTAATGGGACATGAAAGTATAGAAACTACAAGAATATATTTAAGAAAAACAAGTACCGAACAAAGAGAAATAATAGATAGAATAGTGAATTGGTAAATAAAAAATAAGGATACTAACTGTATCCTTATTTTTATTTATTTAAAAGATAATTAATTACATCATCAACATGCCCTTTTACTTTAACTTTTCTCCATTCTTTTTCAATTTTTAAATTTTTATCTAATATGAATGTAGAACGTTCAATGCCCATATATTTTCGACCATACATTGATTTTTCTTTCCAAACCTCAAAAGCTTCTGCTAATTTATGCTCCGAATCAGAAAGTAAAATGAAATTAAGATTTTGTTTTTCTTTAAAAGATTTATGACTTTTTATACTATCCGGACTAACACCGATAACAGTCGCATAATTTGTTAATCTGTTAATATTATCTCTAAAATCGCATGCTTCTTGTGTACAACCGGAAGTATTATCTTTCGGATAAAAATATAAGATAACTTTGTTTCCTTCGAAATTAACCAGCTTATAAATTTTTTCGCCACCATCTGCATCTAATCCTTGTAACATTATGTTTTTCATAGTTCACTCCTTTTTAAGTTCTATTTTAAAGTAAAAATTTAAAAATTAAAAATTTATGGTGATTTTGATATAAAATATCAATATGATAAATCAATTTTCAAGAACAGAATTATTAATAGGAAAAGAATCAATAGAGAAA
>CACZSH010000064.1 GCA_902783785.1 uncultured bacterium
AAAACAAATAGAACAAAAGAAAACACAAGTACAAGCAGATTTGTCAGCATGTGATACAGAAATACAATCAGTACAATCATTGATTGATAGTAATGTTCAAAGATCATTTACATATTGTCAAAGCGCGTAAAATAAAATATTTTAAGAGAAATTAAAAAAGAACTCGTTTTATACGAGTTCTTTTGTGATATGATTAATTTATGACTCTTGAGAACTTAGATAAAATATATTCTTCTGATAAAATGGCTCTTTCTTATGAGATTTTTCCGCCAAAAGATGATGATACCGGTGAAAAATTGAATAAGTTGTATTTGGAATTGGAGATACTTAAACAATATAATCCTAACCTCATATCTGTTACTTATGGGGCTGGTGGTTCTAATCGTAATTTATCTTTGGATATTATTTCTTACATTTATTATGAATTAAAAATTAATGTAATGCCTCATTTTACTTGTATTTGTACAAAAAAAGAAGATATTGCAAATTATTTAAAAGAAATTGAAAAGTACAATATTAAAAATATATTAGCTTTACGTGGTGATGAACCTCAGGATATTACTGTTTGTTATCGTGATTTTAGATATGCTAATGAACTCGTTGATTTTATTAAATCTAATACAGATTTATCTGTGGCAGTTGCCGGTTATCCGGAAGGTCATATTTTGGCTCCTGATTTAGAGTCTGATATTAAAAATTTAAAAAAGAAAATCTTAGCTGGTGGTGAAGTTATTTTTACTCAAATGTGTTTTGACAATGATAAATTTTTTTATTATGTTGATAAATTAAAAGATTTTGATATTAATGTCCCTATTGCTTTTGGTTTGTTGCCAATTTTAAGTTTTAAGCAATTTGAAAAAATGATGAGTATGGCAAAAGTTTCTATTCCGAAAAAACTATTAGATGGTTTGTATAAGTATAAAGATAATTCAGATGATATTAAAAAATTTAGCATAGATTATACAACCGAACAAGCTCAGGCTCTTATTGACTCTAAACTTATATCGGGGCTCCATTTCTATACTTTAAATAAGGCTTATTCAACTTCTGCAATTTTAGATAATCTTGGATTTAATAATTAACGATTGAGATTATATCTTAAAACAGAGTTCATTCCTTGTAGAGATATGAATAATGTATTATCTTTTAGATATAGTCCGTAAGGCTGTCTTAAGTTTCCTATCAATATAGAAATTTCTTTCTTTCTATTGATTTTAATTACATTATTTGAATGGTAATTTGCAACGTATAAATTGCCTTCTAAGTCAATTGCCATTCCTATTAGACCGTTAATTTTAGCATCTTTGACGTAAACTTTTTTTGTGTTGTCCGGTAAAATTTGGAGTATTGTATTATCATTAAATTGAGCAACATATATATTTCCATACACATCTGAAACAACACCTGTTGGGCTTGGAATATTTTCAAAAAGATTTGTATCTGAGTTTATTTGTTTATTATCTACATTAGAAACTGTTTCTCTTGGCAGATTTTGTTTTATATTATAAATTAATTGTTGAGATTCTTTGTAATAGGTTGATTTAGGAGGTATTAGAGATAAGTATTCATAGGCTCGTTTTTTATCCCCTGTTTTGTTCGCTAAAACACCTGCTTTATATACGGCTTCATAATCTTCAGGTGCTCTTAAAATTATTTGTTTAAACATTTCTAAAGCATAATCATATTGATTTAAATATTCAAGTATTAAACCTAAGTTGTAGTAAGCATCTATATAGTCTGGAGAAAGAGAAATAGCTTTTCTAAATGATGTTAATGCTTTATCATATTCACCATTTTTATAAAAATCTATTCCATGATTATACTCTAATCTTGCTTCATTAGTAATCTGCTGTGCTTGAATTGGTACAGCAGATAAAACTAATAAAGATATAATTATTAAAAAACGCTTCATAGAGTTTCTAAGTTTTCTACAATTTTATGATTTTTATCGGTAAATTCTTTACCTCTTGCTAAAATAGCTTTTTTCAATATTTTTGCAAGATTAATAGGTGTTAAATTTGCATAGTCATCAGTCAATCTTAATGACCAATTTTCTTCGCCTGATGTACCAGGAACATTGTATGTTTCGTTGATATTAAAGTAATCAGTAAAGAAGATTTGAACATTTTCTGCTTTTGATGCAAATAGTTCAATCAATTTTGTTTCAGCTAAGAAATCTGCATCTTGAGTAAGTTTTACAATTACATCATCTTTATTTTCTTCATATGGATAAACATCTTCAACAAGATTTTTAGCGTGTAGATAAGCTTCATGTGTATTAACAAGACTGTCAGCCCAACGTTTGATTGGTTGATTATCATGCGTTCCAACCATAACCCAAGTTTTTGCAGGAATATTTTTCATTCTGTAAGGATGTTCTTCAACAGTAGGTACAACAAATTGTGTTAATTTCATTCCTAAAAGTCCGAATTTTTCCATTACTGCAGCTACCGGATTTGTTAATGTTCCCAAATCTTCGCATACTATATCGTTTTTGTTTAAACCTTCTTCTTTAGCAGCAGCAATAACGATTTTTTCTATCAATCTACCGTATTCTTTGATTTGTTTGTCTGTTAAATCTATGATACGTTTTTCATTATCAGAAGTTACTTCATTATTGATATTTTCCATTGTTGCTATTGCATATTTTGATAGTTCTGAATGTTCAGGAGATGAATATAGTCTGCCGGCACCTTCTTCTGGTTTTGGATTTGCATTTGATTTGTATACCCATGGATCTATCAAACCTACAATGTGGTCAATTCTAACTCCTCCTGGGTTTTCTTTAAACATTTTTTTGAATAAGTTTTTCATTAAAACTCCGCCTTTATCTAAAGACCCGTCTTTTTTGAATAACAATTCAGGGTTCATTACAGGAAAACCCCATGCTTGACCATTTGCTGAAAAATAATCAGGAGGACAACCTAATGACCAACCTTCTAAGAATAATGATTTGTATGCCCAAGTATCTCTGTCTGAAAATGCTACTTGTCTATCCGCTATCATTTTTATTTTTTTAGATTTTGCATAATTTTTTGTTTCTTCGTTTTGTTTAGATATTACATATTGAACAAACATGTAGTATTCGATTTCGTCTTTGTATTTTTCTTCAATTTCATCTAATCTCTTAGAATAATCAGTTTTTTCTTCGTAAGAATTAGGTGAGTATAAGTTTTTATCAGTTTCGTTTTGCCATAGCGGCCAATAGTCATTGTTGTGTTCTATTGAAAGAGCAGAATACAAAGCATCTGTTTCAAGCCAGAATTTGTTTTCTAACTTATAAACTTCAAATTCTTTTCTTGCTTTTTTCAATTTATCGCTTGTTTTAAAGTTTGAATAAGCTTCTTTTAAAGCTGTTTCTTGAGCTTTATAAATGTATGAATAAGCTGTTTTAGCAATTTCTTTATTAGGATTTTCTTCAACAATTTTGTTAAAAGTTTCTTCAGATAAAATGTAATCCCATTCTTTTGTTGTAAGTTCTTTTAAGTCTACAAATAAAGGATTGTTTGAAAATATAGTACTTGTGTATGGAGAAGAATCGCAACTCTTTGTTTTTCCTGATGGTCCAAGCTGTATTGATGTGAATACTCCAGATACGTAATCTATTAAATCTTTTGCACCGTTTGAATTTGGTGTTCCAAACCCTGTATTTTCACCTTTTCTTGATGGAAAGCTTCCACCGTGAATTATTAGTGCTAAATTTTTCTTACCTAAAACTTTTAATGCGTCTTTTAAAACTTTTGCTTGTTTTTTATCCATGCCTCTATCTCCATAAATATACGTGTTATTGATTAAATTTTAACATCTTAAATTTCTAATCACAAGTATATTTCAGGCATTGTTAACACAAGTAAAGATTTAGTTATTCTTGTTTGAACAGCATTAATTGTGAACTATCTTCAACTTCTGTTAAAGATTTTTTTCTTTGTGCAAGATTTTTAGAAAAATCTTTTTGCATTTTTGTCATTAAATCTTGTGAACGGTTAACAACTTCTTTTGGCAATCCTGCCATTTTTGCAACTTGTATACCGTAACTTTGGCTTGCTCCGCCTTGTACAATCTTTCTTAAAAATTCTATTTCACCATTTTCTTCTGATACGGTTATTCTATAATTTTTTATCATTGGGTATGTATTTGTCATTACATTTAGTTCGTGATAGTGCGTTGCGAATATGGTTCTGGCTTTTATTTTTGTAGCAATGTATTCAGCAACTGCCCATGCAATGGCAACTCCGTCATATGTGCTTGTGCCTCTGCCTATTTCATCCAGTAAAATAAAACTTTTTTCTGTTGCGGTGTTTAGAATATATGATGTTTCAATCATTTCTACCATAAATGTTGATTGTCCGAGTGTTAAATCATCACTTGCTCCGACTCTTGTGTAAATTTTATCTGTAATTCCTATTTTTGCTTCATCAGCAGGAACAAAACATCCGCATTGAGCAAGAATCAATATTAGAGCATTTTGTCTCATATATGTTGATTTACCTGCCATATTAGGACCTGTTAATATCATAAATTCAGTACCATTTTTACTTATATTTAAATCATTTGATACGTAAGTACCCATTGGTAATATTTTTTCTAATACGGCGTGTCTTCCGTTTTTTACGTAAAAATCAAATGATTCGTCTATGGTTGGTCTTACATAGTTATTTTCAAGGCTTATTTGTGCAAAGCTTAGTAATACATCCGTTTTTGCTATACATTCCGAAATCTCTCTTAGTGTGTCAATGTATTCTTTTGTATAATTTTTAAAATCTGAATATAATTTGTATTCAAGTTCTTTTGATTTAAATTGTGATGTTAAAACTATATCTTCATGTTTTTTTAGTTCTTCTGTTATAAATCTTTCCGCACCAGTTAGTGTTTGTTTTCTTACGTAATTTTCCGGAACTAAATTCAGATAAGAATTTGTTACTTCTATAAAATATCCGAAAACTCTGTTATAACCTACTTTTAACTTTGTTATACCTGTTTTTTCTTTTTCTTCTTCTTCAAAATTTCTTAGCCATTCTTCTTGATTCTCTGCGGCGTGTCGTAAATAATCAAGTTCTCCGCTGACACCTTCTTTAATAATACCTCCGTCTTTTATTAGTATAGGAGGGTCATCTTCTATGGTTCTTTCTATTATATGGCATAGTTCAGTTAGTTGTATTTCTCTTTCTATTATCGGATTTAAAATTTCAGTATCTAGTTCGCTTGCCAGTTTTGCAATATCAGGAATGCTGTATAGAGAATTTTTTAAACTTATATAGTCTCTTGGTGTTGCTGTATTATTTGATATTTTCGTAGTTATTCTTTGAATATCATATATTTCTTCAAATTTTTCTCTTAATTTGTTTCTGACATCATTTTTTATAGTTAATTCTTCTACTATATCTTGTCTGTTTTTTATTTGCTCAATATTTTTTAATGGTTGGCAAATCCAATTTCTTAAAAGTCGTGCCCCCATATTAGTTTTTGTTTTGTCTATTGCCCAAAGAAGTGAACCGTATTTATTTTTATCTCTTATTGTTTCTGTTAATTCAAGATTTCTTCTCGTGTTAGCATCAATAATAACAAAATCTTTTAGTTCATATGGTGTTAATTTATCAAATTTTGTAAAATTATCTTTTAAATTTTCCCAAATATATGATAGTAGTGCTGCTGCTGCTCTAAAACCTAATTTATTATCTTTGTATCCAAATGCATCAAGGGTTTGAATGCTGTATAAACTTTTTAAGTTATTGTATGCGAATGTTTCTTCAAAAACATTACCAGGAATTTGTGAACAATTATATTTTTCAACTATTTCATCAGGTAAATCAATTTTTTGTTCGGGTACGATTTGAAATGGTTGAAGCTTTAAATCTTTAGAAGGTCCAATAATTTCTGATGGATTTATTCTTGCTAATTCTGCTTTTATCAGGTCAAGTGTTGATTGAGTTAATTTGAATTCACCTGTCGAAATATCTGCGTAACAAAATCCGTAATTATTAGTTTTTGTATCTTTTATCATTGCGCAAATATAGTTGTTTTTGTCCTTTTGCAGAAGTTCGCTTTCCGTAAGAGTTCCTGTTGTTACAATTCTCGTAATACCTCTTTTT
Source organism: uncultured bacterium (assembly GCA_902783785.1). GTDB lineage: Bacteria > Cyanobacteriota > Vampirovibrionia > Gastranaerophilales > Gastranaerophilaceae > UBA791. The sequence continues at coordinate 6,090 of CACZSH010000064.1, forward strand.
ACAAGTCCTTTTGCTGTTGCAGGATCTTCAAGCTGTTCACAAATCGCTACTTTATAATTTTTTTCTATCAGTTTTTGTAAATATGAATCAACTGCTTTTGCTGGAATTCCTGCAAGAGGTACTCTTCCTAATATTTGACCGGCATCTTTACCGGTAAGAGTTATTTCTAACACCTTTGACATGGTTAGTGCATCTTCAAAAAATGTCTCATAAAAATCACCAAGTCTGTACAATAAAATTGCATCAGGATTTGCTCTTTTTATTTCCAAATACTGCTGCATAACAGGTGTTGTATCTTCTATATTTACTTCTGAACTTTTTATGTAGTTGATTTCTTGTTTTGTCATCAATATAATATCCCTAAATACATCTTATTTAAAAATAATGAGGATTTCAATATGGGTTGTCTAAAAAAAGCTTTTAATACTATTATAATTGCGTTTGCTGTTATTGGTTTTGTTTCTGTTGGTGGCCCTGAGTGGGTATCTCAAAATGTTGGAAAGTTGTTGGAAAATAATAAAACTTTTGAGCAAAAATCGGAATTAGGTGATTTTTCAAAACTTGATTCGGAATTTGAAATTGATAAATCTATGAACTTATTTGGATACAAAGGTGTTTTAGCGGAACATAATGTTAGCGGGCAAAAGTTTATTATTCTTGATACAAAAGAACCTCTGTTAACTGAAAGTGATATTAAAAGTGATGATTTAGAAGATAAAATATTATCTTTGATAAAAAAGCAAAGACGAAATTCTGTTACACCAAGTGATTTTAAAATAACTTCTCGCTCTACGGTTAAAGCTTATGGGAAAACTGTTCCGTGTGCAAGATTTACCGCTAAAATAAAGAAAATGCCTATGGGTAATTTTAACGGTATGGTTGCGGTTGTTGAATCCGATAAAAAGAACAATAAAATTCTTATTGCTGCAAACCAAAATAATAAGTACTCACAACTTATTACTCAACAATTTTTTGGCCAAATTTCCGAATGACATTAGTTTTTATTTGTTAATTCTTCAAATTTAGGCATTCTGCCACACGATTTGTCTTCGTCGCAGAAACCATTCTTTTCGCATTTAGGTACTAAATACGGTTTTAACCATGGTTCTTCTTTAATTAATTCATCACACATCATTTTTACCATTGTTCTTATTTCATATTGAGCTCTGGTGCATAATCTGAGATTAGCGATATGTATTAATTCTCTTAAATTTAAGCTTGCAACAAGTGATGTTGCACATGCGTTCGGAAGTACTGCTCTTGCATCTTCTGCCGGTATACCTGCTTCTACAAATTCTTGATATTTATCGGAAATATCTTTCATAAAGCTTTCAAATTTTTGTTTTAATTCCTCATTTTTCTCTATTGTATGAGGAATTAAGTAATCAAATTGACCTTTTTCTTTTACATATCGTTGCGATTTTTGAGAAAATGACATATGTCTGTGTCTTACAAGTTGATGAGTACATGAACGAGATACATTTGAAATAGCAAAACTTACCTGAATATGTTCTATTGTCGAATAATGACCTGATGAAATTATTCTTTCAATAAGTTTTAGCATTTTTTCTTTGTCTTCTGCGCCTTCATATATGTTTTGAGGAGTGTCTGCACTATAACAAGTCCTGCATGCAGTGTATATTGTCTTTAACATATCCTCAGGTTTTGAAATTAATTTTACGACAGGTTTGTTGTTCATACGTATTTTCTCCTTAATAAAAAAATTATATCCGATTTATTCAATCGGATATAATTTTTAAAATTTCTTAAAGAATTAAATAGTCTGTTATTTTTGACCATATCTCTTTTTAAATCTTTCAACTCTACCTTCAGAGTCAAGGATTTTTTGTTGACCTGTATAAAACGGGTGGCAGTTGTTACAAATTTCAACTGTAATGTTTTCATTTATTGAACCTGTTTCAATTTCGTTTCCGCAAACACATTTAATTGTGCATTTTTTATAATCAGGATGTATTCCGTCTTTCATTTTCTACCTCACTTTTCGTTTTCTATAACTTTATTCTATTTACTGAATTTTTTTTATCAAGTATTTGTTAATAATTGTGTGTATATTATTTATAATACTTTTGGTTTATTCATTTTGTTTTGTTATTCATCTTTCGGTTGATGACGCTATATTTATATTTTGAGATAATTTTTTTGTAAAAGAGAGGGAAGTTTATATTTTATGAATATCCATGAAGAATGTTTGTTAAATTTTTTACAAAAACCTGATGAATTATCTCATACTACTGATGTCCTAAAAATTAATAACCATATATTTGAAAAGAACTTTCTTAAGAAAGTTTTCCTTGCAAAAACTAATTGTATAAACTATACTTATTATAAATGTCACTAATAAGTATAGGGTTTTAAACATGTTAAATATTTTTAAAAGTTTTTTAAAGAACAATAAGTTTGTAGCTATTTGTATGTATGCTGCATGTGTGACAATAATTTTTGCTATTTTTATTGGTATTTTAAAGGTTACACATATCTATGATTTTTTGAATATGGTTGAAAATAAAACTTTCGACTTTAGACAAAAGGTTCAAGTTGGAGCCAAAACACATAAAGCAAATAAAGATATTGTCATTGTTACAATTGATGATGCAAGTTATGAATATTTAACAACTAAATATGGTGAATGGCCTTTACCAAGAAATATATATGCTGATTTAATTCATTATATGGAAGCGCAAAATCCTGCTTCTATTTCGTTTGATTTAATGTTTGTTTCGTCAATGAAAAAAAATGTAGGCGCTGATGATAAGTTAGCTAATGCTATGAATTCGTACGACAATATTTTGACAGGTATGAGTTTTGATAATATGGATTATGATGTTCGTAAACCTGTAAATCTTCCTGCTAGATTACAATTAACTGTTAATAATAAGTCTGATGTTGATTTTGAAAGATTTACTTTCTCTAATTGCAGAGCTGTTATTCCTCAAATTTTAAATAGCAGTGATATTAAAATTGGTGCTTTGAATGTTGTTCGTTCTGTTGATGGAATTATTAGAGAATTCCCTGCTTTTATTAAATACCAGAATGATTACTATCCTAATTTAGCTTTTTTAACTGCTTTAAATTATCAGGCTAAGTTAGATAATACATCTTATAATACGGTTACAATTGATAAAAATGATAATATTTTAGTTGCAAACAAAAAACTTCCTATTAGTCCAAACGGTGGTTTAATTATGAATTGGTACGGACGTTCTGACGGTAGAACATATCAACATATTCCTCTTTATAAGCTAATAATGTTGATGAATGGTGAAAAAATTAAAGAAAATTATGATTTGACTAATAAGTTAATATTTATTGGTACGACTACTGCAGGTTTAGGTGATTTGAAAAGTACTCCTGTAACAGGAGGTGTTGGTGAAACCTATCCTGGTGTTGAAATTCATGCTACTTTTGTAAATAATTTCATTGATAGCAACTTTATTCATAGAGTATCTCCTATAACAAATATTTTGATTACTTTATTTTTGGTTGCTCTTGTTGGTACTGTTGTTCTTAGAACTACTTCTAATTCTGTTGCTATTTCGACGGCTGTTGCTACACTTATTTGTTATTCGATTTTTGCTAATTTAATTATGTTATTTGCTAATATATGGTTGGATATTATTTTACCAATTATTGCAATAATTTCTATTTTTGTTATTGCTTATATTATCAAGTATGTTATTAAATCTAGAGATTTTGATTATCAATATAAACTTGCAACTACCGATGGTTTAACTGAATTATATAATCATAGATATTTCCAAGATCAATTAAAAATGCATATTGATAGTTCGAGAAGATATGATGGACATGTCTCTTTAATTATTGTTGATATTGATCATTTCAAAAAATTTAATGATACGTATGGTCACCAAGCCGGTGATGCTGTTCTTCGTCAAGTTGCTAAAACATTAAAATCTAATGTTCGTACGACAGATATTGTTTGTCGATATGGTGGTGAAGAAATGAGTATAATTCTTACTAATACTGATAAAGAAGAAGCATTATTTAATGCTCATAGAGTTTGCAATGCTGTTGCTGAAAGAATATTTAAATTGACTGCAACTCAAGAGTGCCATGTTACTATTAGTGTTGGTGTTTCTACTTATCCATATGATGGTGAAACAAATCAAGAACTTATTCAAATTGCTGATGATGGTTTGTATTATGCTAAAGAACATGGTAGAAATCAAGTTGGTATTTCCGGTATCAAGGTTGAAGATATTCCTAATTTTAAACAAAATAATTCAGATAACTAGTTTTGTATATAACTTAACTTATTATTAAAACGTCCTCTGTTTTTACTAGAGGACGTTTTTTCCATTATTATACATTTTACTTCTATTTTGCTTTATTTCTATTATCGATTTTGGATAATTTTTGATTAAATCTCCGATTGCAGTATATAAAGTTAATAAGGATTGTTCAATGTTTTCATGGTTTTTTTCTACCATATCTTTTGCCATTTCAAGGTTTGACATTGCAAGTCTTGTCATGTCTCGAAAACCGCTTGATGCAAGTCTTTGCGCTAAAATATTATCTTTAATTGTAGCCATTAATCCTTGTGATATTAAAAGTGGCATATGAGATATTAGAGCAACTGCTTTATCGTGTTCTTCTGCTGTAGTTTTTATTGGACTAGCACCTAATTTTTTAATAATTTCTTCTAATTGTTTTGTGTCTGTTTTATCTAATGGTGTTATAACCCATTTTGCGCCTTCAAACATTTCAGCATATGAGTTTTCATAACCTTGAAATTCTGTTCCTGCCATAGGATGTGAAGGAACAAATTTAAAATTAAATTTTTCCTTGGTTAAAAATTCTTTTAACGAACAGCAATCTGTTACTACTGTATTTTTTCCTACAACTTTTTCGATTTCTTTTAATTTATTTATAGTTGAATTCATTGGTGTTGCAACAAATACTAAGTCGCAGTTTTTTAATTTACTAATATCATTTGTTATATTTTGCTTTTTACCGTTTTGAGAATTTGAGATACCAATTACATCATAATTTAGTTCTAAAAGCTTTTTAAATATTGAGCCTCCGATTAAACCAAGTCCGACTACTCCGATTTTCATTATATTAAATCCTTATGATGAAATGATTTTTTCCCACTTGCATAATCTGCAACTATTTGCCCTTTGCCTTCAAGTGTATATTTATATATCGTTAATCCTTCTACTCCAACAGGACCTCTTGCATGTGTTTTATTTGTAGAAATACCTACTTCTGCACCTAGTCCATATCTGTACCCATCTGCAAATCTTGTTGAAACATTTGCATAAACTCCTGCAGAATCTACTTCGTTCATAAATTTTTTTATATTGTTTTCATCTCTTGAAATAATACAATCTGTATGGTGTGACCCAAATTTATTTATGTGGTATATTGCTTCATCAACTGATACCACCGTTCTTAGCGCCAACTTTTTTTCACCATATTCATAAGCATAAGTTTCCGGTTTTTCTATTAATTCAATGCCATTATTTTTTAAGTGATTTAATAAATCTATTGTCCACTTAAATTTGTCGTTTATTAAAACGGTTTCAACAGCATTACATGCTGCAGGATATTGACATTTTGCATCTACAATAACAGATTTTGCTAATTCTAAACTTGCATTTTCGTCTACATAAATATGGCAAATCCCATCGGCATGCCCTAATACAGATATTCTTGTGTGTTCTTTTATATATTTTACTAGGTGATTTGAACCTCTCGGTATTATTAAATCGATGTCTTCTTCAGCTTTAAGCATTTCTTCTACTTCTGCATGTGTATATACTTGATTAAGTACATTTTCAGGAAACTCTGGAAATCCTTTTAGGGTTGCATTAATTATTCCAAGTAATACTCGATTTGTATTAATAGCTTCTTTACCACCTTTTAAGATAACAGCGTTTCCTGATTTTATTGCAAGTGCTGAAATTTGAGTGATAACATCAGGTCTTGCTTCAAATATAACTCCTATTACACCTATTGGAACAGTTATTTTTTTTAATATTAAATCTTCATCAAGTTCTCTTTCTATTAAAACTTTTCCAACTGGATCTTCAAGCATAATTACACCTTCAATTTCATGAATCATATCCTGAAGTTTGTTTTCATCAAGTTTTAGTCTATTGTAAACTGAAGGCTTTATTTCTTTATTTTCCAAGAGTTTTAATGCTTCTTTCATGTCTTGAGCGTTAATTTCCAGTATTTTTTCCTGATTTGCAATCAGAGCATTTCTTATTGCCAATAAAACTTTATTTTTTGTTTTTGTATCCATTGTTGCAAGCTTATTAGATGCTTGCTTGGCTTGTTTAGCGATTATACTTACTGTTGTGTTCATAATAATGTTATGTTATCTCTCGTTACTACTGCATCATAATTTTTATAACCTAAAATTTTTAAAATGTCATCAGAGTGGTAACCAATAATTTTTTTACAGTCTTCAGAATTATAATTTACCATTCCACGAGCTATTTCATTTTCGTATTCATCCATAATAGATACAACTTCGCCCTTTTTGAATTCGTTTAAGATTTTTACAATTCCTATTGGTAAAAGACTTGAATTATTTAATATTGCTTTTTTAGCACCTGAATTAACTACTATTTTCCCTATGACATTAGTTGCATAACCGATCCATCGTTTCTTTTCTGATAGTCCGTTTTCGTTTGGTAGAAACGCTGTTCCTATTTCGTTTCCTGCAAATATTTCTTTTATAACAGAAGGCATTTTTCCATTTGCAACAATGACTTTTCCTCCAAATCTATTTACAAGTTTTGCTGCTTCTAATTTTGAGCGGAAACCTCCTCTACCGTTTTCTGAGGCCTCTTTTCCGAGTTTTAATATTTCATCTGTTACTTCTTTTACTTCTGTTATTATGTTTGCATTTGGATTATCTTTTGGATTTGAGTCAAATAGTCCATCTACATCTGATAATATGATTAGCAAATCTGCGTCCATTTCACTTGTAACAAGAGCTGAAAGTTTATCATTATCAGAAAAGCAAACTTGCATATCTTGATATATTTCATCAAGTTCTACGGTTGATACTGTATCATTTTGATTAATTATAGGAAGCACTTTTAATTCCAGTAATTTGTTTAGTGTGTTTCTAAGATTCAAGTATCTTTTTCTTTGTGAAAAATCATCTTCTGTTAGAAGGACTTGTGCTGTTGTAACATTATATGTTCCAAAACCATCTTCATACAATGACATTAATTTGCATTGTCCAATTGCTGCGCAGGCTTGTTTCTCTACAACATCATCTGTCTTTGCTATATTTATTTTTTTTCTGCCTAATCCTACAGCTCCGGAAGTTACTAATATTACTTCTTTACCTGTTTTTACTAGATGTGCGATGTCTTCTATGTATGAATAAATTCTTGGTAAAGAAACTTCTCCGTCATCGTTTCTTAATGTGTTTGTTCCAAGTTTTATTACTATTCTTTCGGCTTTTACAAATTCTTTTCTATTCATAATTGTTCTTTCTTTTTATGAATAATATTTTGATATTTCTTCATAATAACGTTCTAAGGCGGTATAGCCATTGTTTAATTCATTGTTATATTTTGAATAGCTGCTAGCTGTTATATATTTTAGTTCTTTTGTTCTAATTTTTATGAGTTCATCAGCGTCTAATCTTGTTTGATTGTCTTCATTTGCAGATAAATTTCTCATTAATTCAAGTTCTTTATTTACTTGTTTAATTGATGTTTCTGCTAAAGCTTTGAAAGAATATTTCTTTAGTAAATTCTTTTCTTGTTCGGATAAAGCTGATTTTACGGCTTGAAATTTATAAATTCTTTTTATTAATATATAATTATTTGCAAGTTCTCTGTGAAGAGCAGGTACATATTTTCTTGCAAGTAATGCTGATGTTGATAATTCTGTAAATTCATCATCTTTTGTTGATAGTGTACTTTTTTGTGTATTCATACTCATAAAATAAAGTCCCCTTAGTTATAATAGCTTAATGGCACTTTATTGTCATTATATCATTAAAAAACATTAACTGTTTTCTTAACTTAATGAACCAAGTTCATGGATTTTAATAAAGTTTGTTTTTCCCGTCATTAAATCAGGCATTGCTCCGGTAAAAAGAACTGTATCTCCTTTTTTTAAATCGTGTTTATCCATTAATACTTCATTAAATGTTTTTAATGTTTCAGGTGTTATTTCTCCACCAAAGTTCGTTTCTATCGGGTAGATATCACTATATAATTTTAATCTTCTGCAATTTCTTTTACTTTTACAACAAGCAAAAATTGGTACAGTCGGTTTGGCTTTTGATAAAAGTTTTGGTGTGTATCCGCTTGCTGTGAATGCAATTATTGCTTTTACTTTTATTTTGTCTACCATATCTATAACGGCAGAGCAAATTGCAATACTATCATTTTTATTTATTTCTAATGTTTCTTCATCATAGTGATTGTGTCTCATTATTTGACTATATTCAACTTCTTCTGCTATTGATGTCATCATTTTTACTGCTTCAACAGGATATTTTCCGGCAGCTGTTTCTCCTGATAACATTATTGCATCCGTACCGTCTATTATTGCATTTGCAACATCTGATGCTTCTGCTCTTGTTGGTATTGGATTTTCTATCATTGATTCAAGCATTTGTGTTGCAACTATTACTGCTTTTCTTTGAGCGTTTGCTTTTTTTATTATTTCTTTTTGCACAATCGGAACTCTTTCCGGTGAAATTTCTATACCTAAATCCCCTCTCGCAACCATTATTCCAGATGATTTTTCTATTATTTCATCAATATTTTTTATTGCTTGAGGCTTTTCTATTTTTGAAATGATTTTTATTTTTCCTTTGTAGTTTTCTATCAATTCTTTTAATTCAGCAATATCTTTTGCATTTCTAACAAAAGATAATCCTAAATAATCAATTTTATTGTCCACGGCAAATTTTACAAATTCTTTATCTCTTTCTGTTAGAACGTTTATACTTCCGCATGAACCGGGTATATTAATACCTTTTCTTTGTTTTAGTAGCTCACCTGCGATAACTTTTGCATGTACAATTTCGTCTTCTACTTTTACTACTTCAAGTGATATTTTACCGTCATCCATTAATATTTTTGAACCCGTTGAAACATCTTTTGCAATTCCCTCATAGTCGACAGGAATAATATCGTTTTCTAATTTTTCTTGGTGTTTAAATTTTAAAATTTGACCTTTTTCTATTTTTATTGGTTCATCAAGTACTCCAACCCTTATTTTTGGACCTTGTAAATCTAACAGTACGGGTATTAAAGTGTCTAATTCCTCTTCTACTTCTCTTATGTATGTTAAATTTTTTAGGTGTTGTTCAAAATCTCCATGTGAAGAGTTTAATCTGAACATTGTTACGCCTGCTAAAACCAATTCTCTAATCTTCTCTTTTGTATTCGAACTTGGGCCTAGTGTTGATACAATTTTCGTTTTTATATATTTTTTCATATTATCTCCTCTTAAAATCAATTTTTATTATACTCTAAAAATCTATATTGATGCATACATACGTTTGTTTAATTTTCTGTAAACTATTGTTAACATATCATGCTTAAAATGTCAATTTATTATGTTTTTATACCTTTATTAATACATAGTATAGTGTAAGTGTAGGTATATTCATGAAAGTTAATTTAAACGTTACAACTCCAAGAACATTATCATTTAAAGGTTTTGAGCATAAAAAAGCAGATGATGGAACTCGAGAATATCAGTTTAATTATCCTCATGATGAAAATAAATATGATGTTTACTTAGAAGTATTCTCTGTAAAGAAAGACAAAGATGCAAATTATAATGTATCTAAAATGTTAACAAATAACGAAACTGGTGCAAAATCTGTAAAAATTGGTAGAGGCGGTGTTAAAATTGACATGGCTTATGCTTATGATGATTTAAGTTCTAATGAACCGTTTGCTTACCGTTATAAAGTTGTAGATAAACGTGATCAATCAAAATCATTCTATCAAGTTGATGCAGGTTCTGTAATTGATTATTCTAAAAATGGTAATTTTGATAAATTTAATCTTGTAATGCAAAACGGAACAAATGTTTCAAAAGGTGGTTCTATGTTGTTAGCATTACCTGATTCTTATTCAGTTGGTTGGGTATACAATGAAGATGGTAAACCAAAATTAGATAAAGATATTCAAGCAAAAGCTGCTAAATCAATAAAAACTTTCTCAAATAAATTAGGCGGTAATTTAGCAGGTTTTGAAGCTAATATTGATAAATTAAAACAAGCAGGTTATTCAAGAGTTGTATCAACTCCTATATTCACAGATGATAGTTTATCATCTCACAGTTATTGGAATAAAAACTGTATGCAAATGTCAAATTCTATAGGTAATGTTGACAATTACAGAACATTCCAAGAAAAAATGTTTAAAAACGGTATGAACTTTGTATCAGATGGTGCATTCGTAAATGAAGGTTTAGAAGGTGTTCACTTTAAACACGTACTAAAATGGGGTGAACAATCACCTTACTATAACTGGTTTAGAGCATCAGGTTTACAATCTGGACCTCTTTCAATGGGTGTGTTCCCTAAAAATCAAGAATTTGTAGGTCATAAAGTTGTTAACTCTCCTTACAAATATGAACAAGATAAAGCTACAGGCGAAATTAAAATTTCTAAAAATGAAAAATATAATTCTAAAAAACCTACTTTCGTTCAAATTTATGATAAACGTTTAGTAAGTGAAGAACAAAAGAATGATTCAACAAAATTAATTAAAGCTTATGATAAATTGGATACAGGCAATCCTTTAGAAATTAATAATCACAACGATACAGTAATTCCTTATTCATTTGAAATCAGACCTGAAACATACAATGACAATGTTAAAAAATTAAATAAATACAACAAAAATCAAGAAAATGATAAAAAAATAAAAATGGATTCTCCAATCGGAGCAAAATTCTTAACAACTTCAACATCATTTGTATTAGAAGATAAATTTGAAAACGGATTTGAAACTTGGGATGCTAATACTGATATTGCTAAATTAAATTTCGTATTTTCTCATGCAGATACAAAACGTTTGAACAATTTACCTCTTCACGAAAGAGAATATCAAACAAAACAAATTAAAGCTAAGAATTTTGAAGCACAAGATTATGTGGTAGCGTCAGGTAGATATTGGACAAAT
>CACZSH010000065.1 GCA_902783785.1 uncultured bacterium
CAGGTTGTTGTTGAACTTGTTGAGTCGGTTGCTGAACCTGCGGTTGTGTTGGTTGAGGCACAGGTTGTTGTTGAACTTGTTGAGTCGGTTGTTGAACCTGCGGCTGTGTTGGTTGAGGCGCAGGTTGTTGTTGAACTTGTTGAGTCGGTTGCTGAACCTGCGGTTGGGTTTGTTGAGGCACAGGTTGTTGTTGAACTTGTTGAGTCGGTTGTTGAACCTGTGGTTGTGTTTGTTGAGGCGCAGGTTGTTGTTGAACTTGTTGAGTCGGTTGTTGAACCTGCGGTTGTGTTGGTTGAGGCACAGGTTGTTGTTGAACTTGTTGAGTTGGTTGTTGAACCTGCGGTTGTGTTGGTTGTGGCGCAGGTTGTTGTTGAACTTGTTGAGTCGGTTTATTGACAGCATTATTTATTCCTTGCATTGTCTTAGCAAACGACTCAGCAGAATTTTGAGGACGAGGAGTTTGTTTTTGCACTTCTCCTTGTTCTTGATGATTTTGTTGATTACCTTTGCCTTGTTGATTTTCTTGTTGAACTTTTTGACCATTATTATTTTGTTCATTTGGAGAAACAACAGGAGGCTGAACTTGTGCTTGATTATTTACAACTTGTTGTTGAGGTTGCTGATTTTGTATATTCGGTTGATTTTGATTTAATTGTTGTACTGTTTGATTTTGTTGAGCAGGATTTTTAAGTTGTTGAACTAATTGCTGAGTTTGGTTTAAAAGCTCGTTATTTTGTTTACCTTCTGCTTTATTATTTCCGTATGCAATCAATAAATCTGACATATTATCCGGAAGTTTTAATAAATTTTTTATATATGCCGAACGATCGACACTTGCAAGATGATTCATTTTTATATTTTGAGGAATTAAAACTTGCTGTTGGATATTTTTTATAATATCAGACTGCATTTGTTTAACAAGATTTTGAGCATTATTTCCCCCAAAGTTATCATTTGCAACAGCAGGTTTTTGAATATCAATTCGAGAATTGATATTCTGCTTATTAAATCTTTGCAGAACATCTATTATATTAAAATCAACCATAATATTATTATGCCCTAACGGTTAAAATGTGAAACCGGTAAATAAGCTTGAGGATATGTATAATCTTCTTTAAAACCTGTATGTCTGTACATTTTTAAAGCCGGAATATTATTTGTTTCACTTGTAACATTTAATTCCGTAATATTTCTTTCGCCGGACTTTGCCCAATTTAAAATAGTTTCTGTCGTATTTTTAACTAAATGCTTAGAAATACCTTTGCCTTGATGTTCTTTTTCAATACCAACAAGAGGAATATTAGCAATTGTATCATTTATATTGGCAAGACAAACACCACAAGGACGTTTATTACACAACAAAATATAGCTTGCGTCCTTTAAAAATTCTCCATATATATTTTGAACAATTTTATCTAATATATCTCTTGTACCGTCCATAGATTTATATCTTGGATCAAATAATGCATCAGATGCTGTTTTAAAAGTAGAATGAATAATTCTTACAACATCTTCAAAATAAACATCTTCCCATTTTTGAATAGTATAACAATCTTCCAATTCTTTTAAATTCATTGAACGCAAAATATTTTCGGAAGTTTGTGTATTAAATAGAAATCTTAAAACAGCAAGTCCAACAAATTTAAAACCGAAGAAAGATATATCACATGCGAAATCAGATTGTGGGCCTATCATAGGATAGGCAACAACTTTATCTTTTCTTTCTTTTTTCGTAAGCTCTAAAAATTTTTCTACTAAAAGTTTTCGTTTAGTTATAACATCTTCATCACCTAAACAATGAATTAAATTTAATTCGACACCTTCAGATATTGCTGATGTATATAGCAAAAATGCTGTCGGAATATGATTTTCCAACAAAACAATGCCTTTCATGTAATTTTTATTTACAGATTCAATAAATTCATCATACTCCAAAGGTCTTAACTCAAACATATAATCACTTTTAGCTTTACTTTTAAAGTCATTATAAACGCCTTGAAATATTTTATATAAATTATTTGTTAACGGTTGTACTTCGTATTTTTGTTCATTTGACATATTAATTTCCTTATAGAAAATGATGCATTTTTTCTTTTTTTGTATCCATATAACGTTTGTTATATTGGGTTATATAAGGCTCTATCTTAACAATTTCATTTATTGTAAGGCCATAACCTTTAAGCGCAATAATTTTTTTAGGATTATTTGTTATAAGATTAAAATTATTATACCCTAAATCTAAAATAATTTGAGCACCTACTCCATAATCTCGTAAATCTGAACGAAAACCTAATGAAATATTAGCTTCAACAGTATCTTGACCTTCTTCTTGCAAATGATAAGCTTTTATTTTATTTATGATACCAATTCCTCTGCCTTCATGATCAGTCATATAAACAACCGCACCATTTCCGTGTTTGTCTATCATTTGTAATGCCGAATGTAATTGAGCATTACAATCACATTTTAAACTTCCAAAAACATCTCCTGTCATACATTCCGAATGTACTCTCACAATAGGTGTTTTTTCAGGATTTGTATCTTTTACAAGAGCAACATATTCGTGATTATTCAATAAATTTCTGTAACCATAAATTTTAAATTCACCAAATTGAGTTGGCAGAAATGCTTCAGCTTCCCTTACAACAAATTTTTCTTTTTTAAGACGATAAGCAATCAATTCTTGTATAGTAATAAATTTTAATCCATGCTTTTCAGCAAAAGCTTTTAAATCATCTCGTCTTGCCATAGTGCCATCAACATTCATTATCTCGCACATAACACCATTTGCACTAAAACCTGCAAGTCTTGCTAAATCCGTTGCAGCCTCTGTATGTCCTGTTCTTTCTAAAACGCCGCCTTGCTTAGCGACACAAGGAAACACATGTCCGGGTTGTCTTAAATCTTCAGGTTTTGAATTTTTATCAACAGCTATTTGAATTGTTTTTGCCCTGTCAAAAGCCGAAATACCTGTTGTTACTCCGTATTTCATAGCACCGTCTATTGATTGAGTAAAAGCGGTATTCATAGATTCTGTATTTTTAGCAACCATTGGTGAAAGATTTAATTCCTTAGCTCGTTCTTTATTTATAGCAAGACAAATTAATCCCCTACATTCTGTTGCCATAAAATTTATTACATCAGGAGTTACTCTATCTGCCGCGCAAACAACATCGCCTTCATTTTCTCTGTCTTCATCATCAGCGATAATCACAAGTTTGCCATCTTTTATATCTTCTATTGCTTCTTCTATTGTATTAAAAATGTTTAAATTATCTTCCATTATAAAAATCCGTTTTCTTCCAAGAAAGATTTTGTTAGTTCTCTCTTTTCATCCTTAACAATAAAATTCTCTGCATATTTGGCTAGAATATCTGTTTCTATATTTACAATATCACTATTTTTTAACTCTTTCAAGTTAGTATTTTCAAAAGTATGAGGAATTACTGCACAACAAAATTTTGTTTCATCAATATCCGCAATAGTTAAACTTATCCCATTTATTGTAATAGAACCCTTTTTAACCATATATTTACGGTAATTCTGGGGTATTTCAAAATACATAGTATAAAATGTACCTAAAAGCTCTTTTTTTATATATTTAACAACTGTTTCAACGTGTCCTGAAACAATATGTCCTGATAATCTGTCCGATAATTTTAATGCTCTTTCTAAATTGACTAAATCTCCTATTTTTAAGTAAGAAAAATTTGAAACTTTTAATGTTTCGCCGGAAATATTTACTTCAAAAGAGGTATTATCAAATTTAACGGCAGTTGTACAAACCCCATTTATCGAAATACTATCACCCAAATTTATATCTTCTAATATTTTCTTACAAGAAATTTTTAAATCGGCACCATGTGATAACTTATTAAATGATAATATTGTTCCGACTTCTTCTATAATACCTGTAAACATAAATAAATTTTATCATGAATAAATTTATTTTAATATTTCATTGAAACTTTTATGCATGAACAAATTTAGTTATTTAATTTGAAAAGTACATTTTGAGCAATGGGCTTTAGGTTCTTTACACAAATTATCTTCTAAATCATACATTTCTTCTATTTTCACAACAAGCGGTTTACCGCATTTTGGACAATTTATTTCGACTTCGCCATGTAGAATTTGTTCTTTTATCCAATTTTCTGTTTCAATATTAACTTTATCAGGTTCAAAAGTTTTTTCATAAAGTTTGATTTCCTTAGCTGAACATTTTAATCCCTTTGCAAGATTTTGTCTTACAGTTACAGATAAAAATAATTCTTGTGAAGCTTCTATTCCTTCCAGCAATTCTTCTGATATATTGCATTTTTTAGCTAAAGCTTGTATTGTTAAACCTGTTTTTTCTCTTTTTTCTCTTACAAATTCTGCTAGACTTTTCATATTTTTATTATATGCTAAAATATTTTGTATGAAAAAGATTTTATTTACACTAACTTTATTATTTACATTGCAAAATATTTGTTTTGCAACTACTCCTGTTGATTTTATCTATATTAACGGTTCTAACAACAACAACGAAAAAATGCACCAGTGGTTTTTAAAGGGAATTAAAAAATTTCATCCAGTTTTAAAAGCACAAATTGAAAAAGATAAATATACATATAAATATCTTTTAAACAATGGCGAATACGTAATAGAAGATGAACCATCAAACTATTTTTGGGGTTATAAGAGTCATTCTGATTTAATGTTTATGAAAGAACGAATGGATTCATTACGTTTTACAAGTCCTTGGGTAGCATTCTTTGTACGATATACTATTGCAGAAATAATGCACGATGCTATTTGGGTGCAAAAA
>CACZSH010000066.1 GCA_902783785.1 uncultured bacterium
AAAAGTTGAATATATAAAAGATAGAATTTTTACTATAAGAGGTCAAAAAGTTATGATTGACCGAGATTTAGCAGAATTATTTGGAGTAAAAACAAAAGTGCTAAATCAAACTGTAAAACGTAATATTAAAAGATTTCCTTCGGATTTTATGTTTCAACTTAGTGATGAAGAACAAAATGAACTGGTCACAAATTGTGACCGGTTTAAAACATTAAAGCATAGTTCTTCAAATGCTTATGTATTCACAGAACATGGAACTACAATGTTATCCAGTGTATTAAATAGTGAAAAGGCAATTGAAGTCAATATACAGGTAGTTAGGGCTTTTATTGCATTACGACAATATGCAATACTGCAAACTTCAAAATCACAAGAAATTGAAGAATTAAAGAAAATCTTGTTACTTCACATTGAAAATACTGATAACAAATTTTCCCAACACGACAAAGCTATAAATCAAATAATTAATGTTTTGAATAATTTAATAGAAAAACCTAGAGAAACAAAGAAAATAGGTTTTAATACTGATAATTAACTGTAAAACTTTTCCAAAATTCTTGAAAAATTACCTGAGGGTATAATTTTAAACTATACTTCCTTATTATTTTAACCCTCTATCAGCTCTTTAGGATTCTTCCTTACAATCTCTAATGTAAACCCATCAATAGCCAATATCTCTAAAACCTCACATAGTTTAAAAGAAGCTCTTGTAAACTTTTTGGTAACTATGATAAAAAATTTATTTAAATTTTTAGCTGAAATATCAGCAATAATTGTTGCAGGTTTTATTTACCTTCTAATTGCAGGAATAGGAATTTTTGGATTATATTTTACTATCAGCCATTATCATACATCATGGAAAGAAATCTTTTTGATACTTATTTCAGCAAATTTAATATCAGTTTTGGGTTTTTATTTTCAATTTGCATCGAAAGAAATTAAAAATTTAAAATCAAAATAATTTTATGTCCGTTTCTGACATATCAAAATGTTAAGCTTTAAATATAAATAATAAAGATAACTCCTTTATTGTAATTGCTTATGTCTTTTTCCCTGTGGCATATTTGTCATGTTGTATGCCACAAGGAATTTTCTTTAAAAAATTTGTCTCGAGAAAGGAATATAAATGCAAGAAAATTTTACAGTACCTGATACCATTAGTATTAACACCCTTAAAGGTTTGTCTTCAAAAATAAGAACAAACAAAAGAGAAAGAATTGCAGATTTTCTCCAATACAAACATTTACCCGTTAATTTTAAAAACTTAAAAAGAGCGTTAAAAGCCGTTAATAAATCTGTTTTTAAAGGTAACTTAAACCCTGATTATTCTGAAATTGAAGTAAATTTAGAGGAAGAATTTAAAAATATAATGAAAATCAGAACGGAAATTGTTGACGAATTGAGAACGATGCTTGAAATACCTTTAAGCGGAGATACCGAAGAGGAAAAGAAAGAAAAAATCAGAATTGCGTTAAAGACCATTTTGGAAACTGTCAGCGGATTCGTGGTTGTTTTGAACGGTCAGATTTTGGTATTTCCGACAGATTACATAATCGAATGTTTAAATATCTATAAAAACGAAGGACATAAAATTGATACCGAGTTAGAAGATATTTTGGATAAAACCGAAGATGAACTTGATATTAACGAAGAAACAAGATTAATGGACTTTTTCGGATATAACGAAGATTTTGCAAAATTCTGCATTTATAGAAAAGGCGAAAATAATATTTAAAAAGCTTTTTTGTGTATGTCCATTTATGACGTAATTAAAATTTATAATGTAAAAGTATAAGATAAAATAAGGAGAAACCCCATGTCTGAATTAAAAGTAAATGATGTTATTAATGCAAGTTTAGAAATTGAAGTATTAGATGCCCCTGAAGATATTACAGAAATTGACATTCTTGATTACGCAACAAAATACAAATACAGTTACTCATGTGGTAAAGTTCTTGTTACAGGAGAGGTGAAGTTTGACGCAGGATTCATGCCTGACAGCGATATTGTAGATTGGATAGAAGATGACATCAAATCTTTCTTTGAAGAAATAGAAGATTATGAAATTTTTGATGTTGATAAAGATGATTTATTCCACCAAAGTGCAAAAATCAGAGTAAAATCTGTTAAAGAATAATTTTCAATTTTATAGTATAATATTTCTACAAGAGGTTTTGATGACATTAGAAAATAAATTAAACATAACAGATTCGGCTGAGCTTGCAAATGTTGAAGAAAAAATTACCAAAACGAAGGCTTTGGAAATATTTAAAAACGGCATTTTAGATAATTTAGAAGCAGGAACATTTGAATCTTTATCAAAAATTCATGAATATTTGTTTTCTGAAATATATGATTTTGCAGGGAAAATAAGAGATGTAAATATTGCAAAAGGTAATTTTAGATTTGCTCCTGTAATGTATTTAAAAGCATCGTTGGAACATATTGATAAAATGCCTCAAAAAACTTTTGATGAAATTATTGATAAATATGTTGAAATGAATATAGCACATCCTTTTAGAGAAGGTAACGGTCGTAGCACACGCCTTTGGCTCGATTTAATACTTAAAAAAGAATTAGGAAAAGTCGTTGACTGGTCAAGCGTAGATAAAGAAGATTACTTACTTGCTATGGAAAGAAGCCCTGTAAAAACCGTTGAAATAAAAGTACTGTTAAAAGAAGCATTAACAGACAAAATTAACGACAGAGAAGTTTATATGAAAGGTATAGACGCAAGTTATCACTACGAAGGCTACAACCTTTATAAAACGGAAGAATTGTCGTAATTTTAAATTACATCCAACTTGCAAAGTTGCTTATAGGCACAGAATTTACAAGCTCCATTATTGTCTTCATTAATCGGATTAAAATTCAACTCTTTTATATTTTTATAAGTATCTTTTATCAGATTTTCAATATATTCCATATCTGTATTATCAAAAGTCTTGAAAACACTTTTTGTATGGTTTTCTACATACAAAATTCCAACTTGTGAAACTTTCTTACCTGAAAATTTTTCATAAGCATATTTATAGAAACATAATTGATTGTAATAACCTTCTTTTATTCCTCCAATTGCAATTTGTTTTTCTGAAACAGGAACACCTGTTTTGTAATCATAAAGAGAATATGTTCCATCATTATTCTTTTCAATTCTGTCTATTTTCCCAGTAATTAAATCACCGTCAACCTTTACACCATTGAAACTTAACTCAATATCTTCAATGCTTGATGCAGGGAATTGGATAAAATGAGGATAATAGTTTTCAATAGCTTGACGACCTAATTTTTCAAACTTCTCTTTTTTAGCTTCTGATGTAAATCTTGAATTATCTATACCTTTTTCAAAATCTTTCATTACTGTTTCAATATCAGGATAAGAGCCTTTATCTTTTGCTGTTCTGACAGATTTTTCCAACAATTCGTGGATTAATGTACCAAAGTTTGCATTATCCCAATCCCCCTCTTCTATATCTATTTTTAAAATTTTTGTATAATAGAATTTTCTAGGACAATCTAAATAATCATTCATACGGCTTGGTGAAAGAACAGTGTTTTTAACTCTTTCTTGAATTTCATTTATAAAGGCTTGTTTATTATCATAAACATCTCTTGAAATACTGCGGATATATTCATTTGAAAAATCTTCTTCGCGATATTCAAAAGTTTGTCTGTCAAAATCATAATCCGCAAAAGGAGCAAGATATTTTGTAATTTGAGTTGCTTTATTGTTATCCATATCCGCAAAAGAAATTGTCAATGAATGTTTTGCTCTTGTAATACCAACAAATAAAAGTTTTAATAGTTCACTATCTTTTTTTGCTTTTTCTTCTTCTTTTTCAAGAACTTCATCTGTAACTAATTTATACTCACCCGGCATTGTAAAATCTTCCCAGTTCTTTGAAATTAAATTTGGAAGATATACGTATTCAAATTCACGACCTTTTGAACCATGATAAGTAGTTAATTGAACGGCATTTTGGATTATAGAACTTTTATCAGTAGTAATATCAATTTCATTTAGCAAACATTCATCAAGGTATTTTACAAAATCAAACAGGCTTGCAGTTTTATTCAAGTTTCCAAATTCCGTAGCTTCATCTAAGAATTTCTTTATTCCCATAATATTTTCCATTTTATTCTTTGGTTCACTATGGAAAGCAACCAAAATACCTGTTCTGTTTAATATTTCAATAATAGTACTTCTTAAAGAGTTATTTGATGCGTATGTTTTTAAATCATCAAAAGTCTCTAAAAATCTTTTTATTTTTTCTTCATCTTTCCAACCGTCTAAAACTTTCATCAAAGAAATAAAATCATTTGGAACATCTTCTCTGAAAAGTTGTTTTTCTTTTAGTATTTTATTGTAATCCTCTAAATTTATCTTAAACGGTTCTGCTAACAATAAACCAAATAATTTATCGTCTGCAAAAATATTATTCGTCATAGCTTTTAAGTAAAAATAAATCAATATTGAAGCTCTGATTGAGAAAATACTTCTTCCTTCATCAATTTGAATCGGAATATTTTTACCTTTTAGCATTTCTGCATAAGTTTGAAGTTCAGCTCTTTTTTTAGAGATTATCGCTATTTTTGATAAATCTTTTTCTCCCTCATCATTTTTAGGACAATTATCAGAATCAACAAGAGATTTTATTTCATCAACAATATGATTTGTTTCTTGTAAAGCTTCTCCAAAATGTAATAATCTGACTTTTTTATCAAGTTTAGTTATTTCAGAATTCTTGGCAATTAACTTTTTAGAAATATTTTTGCTTTTAAATTTCGCATTATTTTCTAATCTTTTTTCATCTTGAGAAATTACAGCATAACTAAAATCAAGAATAGACTGAGTTGAACGGTTATTTTCTTCAAGACAAATAACTTTTGTTTCAGGATATTTGTTTAAAAGGTTTTCAATAGTATCAATTCTTGCACCCTGAAAGCCGTAAATAATTTGGTCATCATCTCCAACAACAAACACATTCTTTTCTTTATTTGCATCAACCAAATTAAAGATAATTGAGTTTTGTAATTGGTTTGTATCCTGATATTCATCTACAAGAAAATATTTATATTTATTTGAAACTTCGGTTAAAAATGATATATCTTTGTCAAATTCATTCAGAACAAAGTTAATCATATCTGAAAAATCAATAAGACTATTATTAATCATTTTTTCAGAATATGCTTCATATAATTCCCATAATTCTTTGGCTTTTTCTATGTTTGTTTTTATTTTTTCTATTTCTTGGTAACGACCTTTATTTCTGGTTTCTCCACGTTGTTCCCTTTCATAGATTTCATCTTCCAATTCTTTTAATCGGGGAATTAACGTCGGATTAGTTTGAATACATTCAAAGTATCCTTCCTTTGTTATTCTTTTAGATTTTAATTTTTCAACATGAGAGATAAAATCCTTCGTAAAATAATATTTGTCGCCTCTTTGAGGAACAAAAGCTTCAAGTGGAACTTCATCAATACATTCTTTCATAAGAGTAATTTTTTCTGTCTCTGTTATAACTCTTACCCCTACTGCTAAATCGAATTGAGACGGATAAGTTTTAATTATGTCGTTACAAAATGAGTGATATGTATAAATATCAACAGATGAAGCGACAACTCCCATTTTTTTAATTAATCTTTGTCTCATTTCATTTGCAGCCGCATCCGAATAGGTTAAACAAAGAATTGATAAAGGTTCAACACCGTCTGACAACATTTTTTCTATTTTATGAATTACAGTAAAAGTTTTTCCTGTTCCCGGACCAGCCAAAACAAGGTATTGTCCGTTTTTTGTATTATTTATACACTCCGACTGTTTACTGTTAGGAACAATTGGTTTTGATGTGATATCTTTTACAATTAAATCATTACTCATAGAAAATTAACCTTTCTGTGCTTCTGAACATTTATTTAGCATTTCAATATATTCTTGTCGTAAACTTTTTGGAGCAAGAATCTTACAACTTTCACCCCATTTGAATATATGCCAGATAATTTCTTTGTTACCGCTTGCTTTAAATGTTACTGTAAGACTTCCATCTTGTTCTTGTTTCATTTTTTGAGTAGGGTGAAAATTATAATTAAATGCTTCATTTGCAACTTCCTTATTAAAAGACAGTTTTACATTTAATATTTCACCATGATATACACCAAATGATTGTTTAGAATATTCAATTAAATCAAAGTCTTTTTTATCAAAAGTTTCAGCTGTAATTTTCAAATCAGAGAATTTATGCAAAAGGAATGTATATATATCATCACCTTTAGCCTTTTCTCTTGCTACCAAATATATTTTTGAACCATAAATTAAACCTAAAGGTTCTATTAGTCTTTGTTTATCGTGATAAATACCTAATACTTTTTTAGATTTATGAATAGCTTCTCTTATTACATCAACTATGGCTCCATCAATTTTATATTGAGGCATTTGGCGTATTGCATAGCCTTCAGATTGCATTATAAGTTCTATTCTGTTTTCTAATGTATCAATATTTTTGTTATTTAATGCTTTTAACTTATCAACTGTTTTACTAAGTTCTTCTTTCATTTCTTTATTTGTAGTTCTGCGTTGTAATTGCTCTAAATTTGCAATTTCCTTTGGTGAAAAACTTATAAGTTGAGAAATAGAATAATTTTCAAAGCCCCAATGTTTTAAAGAATCGTCTGTTTCTATTTCCATAATAGAAGGAAATATGTTCATCAAACTATCTCTCATTCTTTCAGCAGTTCTACGAGAAGTATTATAACGTTCCATTATATCAGGGATTGTTACGCCTTGCACTTTTGATGACATAAAAACAGCCAAATCTAATATATCCGAAATTCTTGAATATCTTGGTTTATCTTCCATATACACTCCAAATCTATATCTTTTTTGAAAAATTATACCATGTATTTTACAAGATTTTATTAAAGATGAATAAATCTTAATATTACGTCCGTTTCTGACGTAAAGTAGGTTTAAAATTATAATGTCGATAAAATCTACAAAGTTATTACTTTTTTAAAAAGAAAGGATTTAAAAATGGAAAACAAAAAAATCGGTTTTTGTGTAAACAATTCAGACGGTACTTTTACTGTTTATGATGAAGACGGCAGATATAAAGGCAGACAAATTGGACAATGCCTTGGTTGGTCTGACGATTATGCTGTTAGAAAGATTTCAGGTAGAAATCAAGCTTTAGGTTTCAATGGCAGAGATTCATTTAATTTTTAATATTTTTATTAGGGGATAAATTTTATCCCATAATATGCCCTCAATTGTGTACAATTTAAAGTTTTGATAAGGAGATAAAAATGTTAGAATTACTTGGTATATATTTTCTTAATGGCGCAGTTAAATCACTAAAAAATGTAGGCAATACTGAATATAACGACTACGATGAATATGAGTATTATAGTGACTCTGATTATTACGAAGAGTATGATGAAATCGATGATTATGAAGAAGATTGTGATGATTACGAATCATAATCTTATATAAATCTACAAATTTAAACATAATGTCCGTTTATGACATAGTAATTTTTTATAATGAATAAAAAGAAAGGAAATCAATATGTTGTCATATTTAATCAGAACACTGCTATTGTTTGATTTACTTGAGGATTTTTTTCATAAAGATAATCCAGTAGATACCTTGGTAGATAATTATTCGTATGATGATGACTACGATTATAATGAAGATGACGAATCAGACGATTTTGACGATGAGTTTGACGATAATATTTATGACAACATTGACGATAATACTGACACTGGTTTAGATTTAGATATTTGCGATTTTCTTGAATTAGAAACATTCTAAATGAACAAAATCTAATTTAATTCGTTTTACAAGTTACGGAGGTTTTATGAAAAAAGTTTTATTTCTAACTGTTTTGTCATTATGTATTATCAATATATTTTCTATAAAGAGTTATTCTCATGATATTTTTTATAACCCTTACGATATTTGTACAAGAGCATATGATGTTTACTACGACAAACAAAACAAATTATTTATAATCCCTGCTAACAAAAAGAAGTATTCGGTTAAAATTGTTTTTACAAAAAAAGGCAAGATTATCAATTTTAATGATAAAGTCATTCAATATAAAAATGGTCGTTTTTCTAAAATAGGAAATGATTATATTTCATATTTAAATGGAAAATTATATACTATTGGAGGGAAAAAAGTAAAATTTGATGCAAATAATAATGTTATTGGAATTGGTAATATGACTCCACATCAATATTTTATCGGCAATAGTTTTACTCAAGAAGATGCTGTTAAAAGTAATGGAAGAACTCCTGGTATGTCCTATAATATTTTGGCTGATGGAACAGATTTTGGTGGTATATATTCAGACATAATTATTTTTTTTGATGGAGAAGAAGTTGTTGATGGTTCAAAAATGAACAGAGAAAAAGAGTTAAAATCAAAAAATCATCAGGATTGGCTTAATTGTAGTATTTCAAAAATTGGGAATCAGTATGTTTCTTGTGATGCAAGTGGTCATATATATCGCATTGGAACTCAAAGCGTTTCAACTTGGGCAAATGGAAAAATCATAAGAATTGGAGATAAAAGCGTTTCTTATGATTTAAATGGTAGAATAAGCCAAATTGGAGATGAAAATGTTTCTTATTGGGCAGATGGAAGAATCATAAGAATTGGAAATAAAGAGGTTTCTTATAATGCTAATGGTAAAATAAATCGTATTGGTAATGAAGATGTTTATTACAAGTAACTTTATAGAAAGGATTTTTATGCAAAAAATATACTTAATATTGATAATTTTATGTTTTACTACAAGTTATGGATTTTGTGAAACCATAAATTCTTATGACAGATACGGTAACCGAACAGGCAGTTACAGAACAAGCGGTTCTACAACAACAAGTTATGATGCACATGGTAATCGTACAGGAACATACAAAACCGATTCAAGAGGTAACATCACTCAATACGATAGTCATGGTAACAGAGTAAGCACATTTAAAAAAGATTATAATGGGACTACGACTCAATATGACAGTCACGGAAACAGAACAGGAATATTCAAAACTGATTCAAGAGGAAATACTGTTCAGTATGACAGATATGGCAACCGCACAGGAAGTTTTAAAAAAGATTCTTCTGGCAGAATTACCGAATACGACAAGCATGGTAACCGTATAAACAGCTACCGATAAGCATTTTTAATGTCAAAAGTGTTTAATTTATCTTTTATCTTTTTGCGTCCGTAATTGACGTGAGCATAAGTTATTATAAAAAAGTTCAGATTTTAGAAGTTAGGATAAAAATGACGGAAACTCAAAATAATTTATGCGATATAAAAGATTTTAAAGAAAAAAGAATTGAAAAACATTTTATAACATTAGCCAGAAATTTCATAGAGTTAAAAGATTACAAAAAAGCAATGAGAATTTCTTATACTGCTCACAGGTTGTTCCCTGACTCAAAAGAGGTTATTTTTACTTATGCTCAATCCCTGTTTCTTTGTGGATATGAAAATAAAGCCACAGAATTATTTGAACAAATAGAAGATTATAAAGAACCTTTTTATGCAGGAACTTCTGTATTCTATTATTTAGCCGATTGTTATTGCTGGCAAAAGAAAAATCTGCTAAAAGCTCTAAAATATATAAATATAGTAATAAAAACAGATAAAGCTAAATTTTATAAAAAAGATCTTAGCGATAATTTTATAATTAAAGGTAGAATTTTGTATGTGTTAGGTAATTATAATGCTGCCTTGCATTTTTTTAAAAAAGTTTATGATTTTGAAGAATCTGAAATAGTAAAAATATATTTATCTAAAATTTATTTTAAAAAAGGAGAATATCTTAAAGGTTATTTTTATTTTAAAAAAATTTTAGATTTACATCATAATGAGGAATCAATTCCTTTTAATCACGATGAAATCCAATGCTATTTGAATATAAAATTAAACTATTATACAAAAGAAAATAAGATTAAAATAAATCCTAAAATAAAGAAATCTTTGGAAACGAAAATAGGAATATTTCACCTAAAAGATGCTGATTGTTTAATATATTCAAACAAATATGCCGTTGCCTTAAAATATGACGGAAAAATAAAACCTGCACCATTTGTAGTTTATAAAAGTAATAATATTCAAACTGCCTTAAAAAAGGCAAAAAATTTAAACTTACCAA
>CACZSH010000067.1 GCA_902783785.1 uncultured bacterium
GAACAAATGTATAATAAATACGGTTCTATTGCAGTATTTTTTGCGGGATTTACACCAATACCATACAAAGTTTTCACAATAGCAAGCGGCGTTTTAAATATGAATTGGTGGAAATTTACTATCGCAAGTTTTTTTGGCAGAGCAGGGAGATTTTTTATCGTAAGTATTGTATTAATGCTTTTTGGTGAATGGATAAAACAATATTTAGAAATTGTAATAATCGTTGTATCAATAATAATAGTTCTTTTCTTTGTCGCACTTTATTATATTAATAAACAAAAAAGCAAAAAATAATTATTGTATATTTAAAAACTTATGTACTTGCGGAATAAGTCTTGTATTTTCGTATTTTTCCAAAAATTTATCAAATATATTTTCTATAACAGAAGTTGGTATTTCAAGCTTCATACCATTCATTTTTGGTTGTAAAATTACTTGAAATTTATATTTTTTTGCAAGTTTAATACTTTTATCAATTTCTTCATCAGTTATATTTTCATCAAAAACTATTTTTGCAAAAAGAGTTTGTCTTTCACAATCATATTGTTTAGTTGTAGCACAAGTTAAAATTGCATCTCGTACTGATTCAAAAAATTTATCATGCATTTCAAAAGAATTTTTTATACCTGACGAACTTGGTAATTTTATATCTGCAGAAATATAATCAATATTGTCAAAAACCTTTTTTAAACCAATATGTACTGTAGCATTTGTTTCCAAGTATATAGGTTTTTTAATTTTCGGTAAAAATGTATTCAAAAAATCAGCCCACAAAAGAGGTTCACCACCTGTCAAAGATACAGAATGAACAGATTTAAAACCTTTTAAAGATTTAACATATGATACCAATTCTTCTGCCGTATATTCTTTACTTTGTTCAGCTTCAAAATCAGTATCACAATATTCACATTTTAAATTACAATTACAAAATCTTATAAATAGTTGTTTATAACCGACAAAAGGTCCTTCGCCTTGTGTTGATATAAAAATTTCTTTTATTTTTGCTTTGTTCATTTTGCCGTTTCCTTATTTGCTACATCTTGCAATTTTTTATACAAATCTTTTTCTTCTTGTGTTAAATCCTTTGGAATATCAATCTTAATCGTTACTATCAAATCACCTGTTTTATTGCCTTTTTTTATACCTTGATTAGCAAGACGATATTTTTGACCTTGAGTAGTACCTGCCATTATTTTCATAGATACTTTGCCGTCAGGAACGTTAATTTCTTTTGTACAACCTAAAACAGCATCATGAGGCGCTAAAACAAGATTGTAATTAATATTAAGTCCGTCATATTTGTAAATATCACTTGTTTCTATTTGAACATTTAAGTATAAATCGCCGTTTTTACCGCCATTTATACCTTTATTACCTTCATTTGGAATTCTTATTTTTGAACCCGGTTTTACTGATGGTGGAATTTTTACTGTTATTTTTTTATGATTTTGTTCTTCACCCTTACCATCACAAGCTCTACATTTAGTCTGATTTATAAATTGTCTACCGTTACATGCTTTGCACGGCTCAGTAACTAAAATATTAACCGTTTTATTGCAACCATTTATAGCTTCAAGCATTGTAAGCATAACTTCACAAACTATATCTTCTCCATTTTTTGGTTGCTCTTTTTTAGATTTGTTTTTGGATGTAGATTGTTTGTTTTTTAAATTATCTAAAATATCACTAA
Organism: uncultured bacterium; assembly: GCA_902783785.1. Taxonomy (GTDB): domain Bacteria; phylum Cyanobacteriota; class Vampirovibrionia; order Gastranaerophilales; family Gastranaerophilaceae; genus UBA791. The sequence continues at coordinate 1,691 of CACZSH010000067.1, forward strand.
AAACATTTGAAAAGCCCTGTTGTGTTTTTTGTTTTTGAGAAGTCTGTTTATAGGCTTTACTGGCTTCTTGCTTTTTAGTTTCTTCATTTACTTGTTCAGCTTTTTCATTTTTTCCTGTTTGTTCTGTTTTTTCAACACGTTCAGTATAAATACCTTTAAGCATATTGTATTTTTTTCTTTGTTCTGTATCAGATAAAACTTCATACGCTTCTGTTATTTTTTTAAACTTATTTACACTTTCTTCATCATTACCACAGACGTCAGGATGATACTGTCTTGCCAACTTTCTATACGCAGATTTAATTTCCGCAGTTTCTGCAGTAACACTTACACCTAATATCTCGTAATAATTAACCTTAATGTCCATATATTTATCATACAGGCTTTTTTTATAAATTCAATAGCCTTAGTTTACTTCCTTTAATATAACAAGCGTTTTTTCTAATTCATTCAACAAAGCTTTTTCCTGAATTGCAATACTTTTTGGACTATACATTGCACCTTCACCTCCATAAGGAAGATATGGATTATATAATTGAGATTCATATTTTATTGTAGCTAAATAGTGAGATTGAAAATCAATCTCTACAAGTTTTTGAAAAGATATATAGTAAGCTTCCGGTTTATCCTTATATTTTTGCTTAAAATAAGTCATCCAATCATTAAACGCATTAACTCTTGCCACAAATTTTTGAATATTAAGCTTGTGATTAATTGCTTCAATCATAGATTCTACAAGCGGAATAGCATCATTAATATCAGTTGTATACGGAGATAACTTTTGTTTTTTTACAATTAAATCAATATAAGCAGGATTATCTCTTGGAACAGGTTTTAAGTCATTTTTATCCCTAAATGTAGGAACATTATCAAAAGCAGGTTTTGCAAGTTCAGAACGTTGTTTATCAAATCTTTGAGTAACATCAGGTAACGTACCTAAATAACCTTTTCTGACTTCTCCTGTTGCACTGTCTGTTGAGGCAAAAGAGATATTTGAGGTAAATAATAATATAAAAAGTATTGAAAATATTTTCTTCATAATTAAATTATACTGTTTTTTTAAGAAAAATCATACATTGTAAATTATAAGTAATCATTTTAATTTACCTCATTTTTTTTAAGAAACGAAGTACAAAGAAATATAGAATAAAATCAATTATTGAAAAAGTTATTTGTATCGTTACAATTGGATTTTATTCAAAAAATTGTTTAAAATTATTCTATGAAAATTTGTGTTATACCAATTGATAATAGACCCGTTTGCTATAACTTAATTCAAGATATTGCAAATATTGATAAAAGTATTGAATTGCATCTTCCTCATAGAAATTTATTGGGAGATTTAACAAAAAATGCCGATACGGAAAAGATTTTAGAATGGTTAAAAACACTTCCTCAAATGGATAAAATTGTTATTTCACTTGATACGATAGCCTATGGTGGACTTATTCCTTCAAGAAGAAGTAATTTAACTTTTGAACAAATAAAAGAACGTATTGAAAAATTAAAAGAAATTTTAATATCAAAAAACGCTGAAATTCACACTTTTTCAAGCATTATGAGAATTTCAAACAACAACATAAATCAAGAAGAAAAAGAATACTGGTCTGATTATGGAACAAAAATATTTAGTTATTCATTTAATCTTCACAAAAACGGAAGTGCAAAAACTGATGTACCAAAAGAGATTTTAGAAGATTATTTGAACACAAGAAAAAGAAATTTTGAAATAAATAAACTCTATCTTAAATGGCAAAAAGAAGGTATTTTTAAAACTTTGATTTTTTCAAAAGATGATTGTGCAGAATTCGGCCTAAATGTAAAAGAAGCTCAAGAACTTGAAAAACTTGGCGGATTTACAAAAACAGGAGCAGATGAAATACCGCTTTCACTATTTGCAAGAGCTATTGATAAAAAAGTAAAAATCGCACCAATATTTATTGAAGACAATCAAAAACATTTAATCTCAAACTATGAAGACATTCCAATAGAAAAAAGTGTTTTATCACAAATTGAACTTGGCGGAATGGAAGTTACAAAAGAAGAAAATGCGGATATTATTTTAATTGTAAACAATTTCAAAAATAACCAAGGTGAAATTGTTATGAAAAAGCCGACAGAACCATTTAATAAAGGCCTAAAACTTCCTCAAAAACCTTATGCAATAGCAGATGTAAGATTTGCAAATGGCGGAGATAATGAATTTGTGAAAGAACTATTCAAAAATAATATTAATGATGATAGCTTTTACGGTTACAGCGCTTGGAATACAAGTGCTAACACTTTAGGCTCACTTTTATGTGCTTTAAAAGTTAAATTTAATGCAGAAAGTTATGATGAAAAAGCCTTTAAAAAATTGCAATTAATAAGATTTTTAGACGATTGGGCTTATCAAGCAAATGTAAGACAACAAATTAAAACTCCTCTAATTACAGATGAAATGATAGATTTTGAGAACAAATTAAAAACAATATTCAAGGTGGCTTTTGAAACAGATTATTCATTTCCATGGAACAGATTATTTGAAATAGAGGTGAAAGTTGAACTTAATTGATATTTTGGTTTTAGCTTTTGCCTTATCTGTTGATGCATGTGCCGTATCTTTTGCTTACGGAATGTGTTTTAGAGAAAAAAGGATTAAAAATTCTCTTAACCTTGCCGGATTTTGTGGAGTTTTTCAAGGTTTAATGCCAATTATCGGATATTTTGCCTTAACATCATTTGTAGATAAATTAGAACCGTTTTCAAAATGGATAATTTTCACGATATTTTTACTGTTAGGTTTAAATTTTATAAAAGATGCAATAAAAAACGAATGCGAAGAAACTCAAAAATGTCTTGATTTAAAATGTTTACTTGCAGTTGCAGTTGCAACAAGTATTGATGCACTTGCAGCAGGAGCAGGAATCGCTTTAACTAAAGCAAGTATTTTTAAACCTGCAATAATTATTGCGATAATTACCTTTGTAAATTCAATGGCAGGATTTTGGTTTGGAAATATTTTGAAAAACTTCCCTGTAAGAATATTAAAATTCTTTGCAGCAGGACTTTTAATTTTACTTGCAATTAAAACTCTTTATTAAAAACTTTTACAATAGTATTAAGATATATAAATCAAATTTTTATTAATATTATTGAATTTTGCCATAGTCTGTAATAAAATTTTTAAAAATTAATGTTGTAAGTAGCAAATAAAAATATGTTCAAACATTAAAACAATTAAAGTTACAAAAGGAGCCCCAAAATGAGAATAGAAAACATCAGTAATTCAAATATAGATACCCCTCAAGTAAAATCTCAACAAACAAATAATTACAATTATTTAAACGACATGGATCAAGATAGAATCGATCATAATGTTAAATATGCAGCAGAACAAAATAAAAAAATGCATGCTGCAGAATTATCAAGTTTAAAAAGCAAAGTTGAAGGAAAAACAGAAACAGCAGAAATATTTAATGCATTAGGTATTGAAACAGAAAAAGATGATAACGGTAAATTATCGTTATCTCATTATAAACAACCCGGTAACATGGTTACATTTAAAGATTTAGGTTATGATGAATCAAAATTAATGGAAAACGTAAAAGAAATTAAAGGAGATGCTAATTTTCAAAAAACATCACTAACTTCAATTGATTCTCTTGAAAAAGTGGGAGGAAAACTTGATATAACATTCACAAAAGTTAAATCAATGAAAAATTTAAAAGAAGTTGGTACTATAGCTCAATGTAATAATTCATTGATTGAAGAATTACCAAGTTTAAAAACAGTAGGTGCTATGGCACAATTATCAAATACACGAATAAAAGAATTACCCGCTTTAGAAACAGTAAACGGTAATTTAGATTTACAAAACACACCAATAGAAAAAATGCCTGCATTAAAAACCGTAAAAGGTGATGTAAATATAATAAATACAAAAATGACAGCTAAAGATGTTACAGCAGATGTAAGTGGAAAAGTGAAAGATAAAAAGGATCCTGTATTACCTATAAAAACAGATTACAGTTATTTATGGGATAATTCAGACAGAGTAAAACATAATAAATAATAAGATTTAAAACAAAATATGCTAAGCAAAAATGAGCCAAATTGGCTCATTTTTGCTTTATTCTAAATTTAATTTTCATGTTTTATTGTAATAATTGATAAAATTATTCCCAAAAACATTAGTAACGGATAAAACAAACCTTTCATCACTGTAAATGATGTTGCGGATATCGATACAGCAAGACTTGTTGCAATAAGGATTTGAGCTCCGTACGGAATAATACCTTGTACTGCACAAGACATTGTATCTAAAAGACTTGCTGTTCTTATTGGATTAACACCATGCTTTTCAGATAATTCTCTTGCTATAGAACCTGATGTAATAATTGCAACAGTATTATTTGCTGTAAATAAATCAATAATACCTACCAAGAAACAAATTCCAATTTCACAACTTCTTTTACTTTTAATCCAACGGCCGGTTTCTTTTAAAATAAAAGCAATTCCGCCATTATACCTTACAATTTGTAATAGTCCGCCTGCAAGCAAAGCAACAATAATTGTTGATGCCATACTCGCAGTTCCATCTCCAATACAGCTAAAAGCTCCATATATATCAAAGTTTCCATAAATTAAACCTATAACTGTATTTAAAACAATCCCCATAAAAAGGAGAAACATAACATTTACACCTGCTATACCAAAAATTAAAAGCAAAATATAAGGAATAACTTTGATATAGTTTTCTATAGTTAAAACACTTAAATCTGATACCGAGCCTGCAGAAGAAAACACAGGAAGTAAATATAGCAATATACATAAAATAGCAGGAATGGTAATAATTTTTAAGTTGAACATCATTTCATCGCGTATTTCAACATTTTGAGTACGACTTGCAGCAATTTTTGTATCGGAAATTAAAGACATATTATCGCCAAACATAGCACCTCCAACTGTTGCACCTAAAACAAAAGCCGGATTGATACCAAAATTTTGCGAAATTGAAACGGCAATAGGAACAATAGCTGCAATAGTTCCGCAAGAAGTACCAATTGATAAAGAAATTAAAGAAGAAATAATAAATAAACCCAGCACCATAAATTTTGCAGGAATAAAGTGCTGTGCAATATTTACGGCAGCATCGACACCTCCAACATACTTTGCTGTAGCAGCAAAAGCTCCTGCCAGCACAAATATAAGACACATTATCATTATGTCTCTATTTCCCATTCCTATCGCAAAAATTTCCACTTTTTTGTTCAGTTTTTCTTTGTGATTCAAAATTAACGCAACAGCAGAAGAGATTATAAAAGCAACTGTCATCGGTACTTTTGAAAAATCCCTAGTCCAAAGAGAAAATCCAAAATAGAATATTATAAATACGATAAACGGTATCAAAGCCTTAAAACTTGCATCTCGCCATGGTAAATGTTTTTTATCTTCTTTAATATTATCCATTAATTTATTCCTTATTTTCCAAAATTTTTATAAAATCAGTTAATTTCTGAGCAATAAGTTTATGTGCATTTTCATCATAATGCAAACCATCTGTATTTGATACAGAAACGAAATCATTAATATCAAATACATAACAATTATAAATTTTTGCTAATTTTTTATATGCTTTAACTACTTTTTTAGATTTTGTTATACTTATTTCATCAAACTGGTCTTTAAAATAACCGTTAAAAATAGTTTCGCTTAAAATTACAGGCGGTATAAGTATTATCTCTTTTGCTTTATCTTGAGCGGCTTCAATTAAATTTTCCAAACCTTTTTCAATTAAACTAAAACTTATATCATATTGAGTTTGTAAATCATTTGTTCCTATTGCCAAAATTAAAATATCAATATTTTGGGCTTTAGAAATAAATTTTGGAAAATGTCTTTGAGCAGAGTATAAAAAGCCTTTTGGATTATTAACAAAACCCGTTCTGTCACACATTCCTTCTTCAATAACTTCGTAATCATTTATTAAATTTTTCTTTAACAGTGCAGTCCATCTGGTATTCTCATCAAACATTGAAAAATCAATCGGATTAAAACCGTAAGTATTAGAATCACCATAACATAATATCTTTTTCATATTTTAAACTTCCTTATTTGTATAATCCTTTTGAAAAATATCTGTCACCTCTGTCAGGAAAGATTAACACTATATTTCCTTTTATATTCTGTTTAATAAGTTTTTTTGCCGCAGCCATTACTGCACCTGAACTTGAACCTGCAAAAATACCTTCTTTTTTAGCTAATTCTCTTGAATTTTCAAAGGCTTCCGTATCTGTCATTTTTATAACAATATCAACAAGCGACATATCCATTGTATCAGCTATAAAATCATTTCCAATACCTTCAATGTTATAATCTCCATGTTCGCCTCCACCCATTGTAGAGCCCACTGGATCTGCAAGAACGCCTTTAATATTTGGATTTTTTTCTTTCAAATATTTCATTATACCTGTATATGTTCCTCCTGAACCTGCACCCGCAATTAAATAATCAATTTTACCATCCATATCTTTCCATATTTCATAACCTGTTGTTTCATAATGAGCAAGAGGATTAGCAGGATTTTCAAATTGTTTTAGAGATATAGCATTAGCAATTGTTTTTCTAATTTCTTCAGCCTTTTTTGCAGCACCAAGCATCCCCTCTTCTCTGGGAGTATTAATAATTTTTGCACCTAATGCACGCATTAATGTTTGCTTTTCCTCAGAAAATTTATTTGGTACACAGAATATTATTTTATATCCTTTATTCAATGCTGCAAAAGCTATACCGAGTCCTGTATTTCCTGCTGTTGCTTCAACAATCGTTCCACCCTTTTTCAAGATACCTTTTCTTTCTGCATCTTCAATCATATATTTTCCTGTTCGGTCTTTTAAAGATCCTGAAGGATTAAAATATTCCAATTTTGCATACAAATTTATATTTTCCGGAATTTCAAAATTATTTATTTTAACAATTGGTGTATTTCCAATTAAATTTTTCATTGAATCATATAACATTATATTTCTGTCTTTCTTATTGCTTGTTCTAAATCGTTTATAATATCTTCTTTATTTTCAATACCTATTGAAAGCCTTATTAAACCCTCAGTTATACCTATTTTTTTTCTAATATCTGCAGGAATTGAAGCATGTGTCATAGTTGAAGGATGACAAACCAAAGATTCAACTCCTCCCAAACTTTCGGCAAGCATTATTAATTCAAGTGAAGAAAAGAATTTTTTAATATCATAATTTTCTCTTAATTCAAAAGATATCATTCCTCCACCATTTTTTGCTTGTTTTAAATTTATTTCATAACCTTTAGAAACTTTTAAACCAGGATAATAAATATTTTTAACAGCCTTGTGATTTTGCAGATATTTTGCTGTAAAAAGTGCATTTTCTGTAATCCTGTCCATTCTTACAGCAAGAGTTTTGATTCCTCTTATCAAAAGAAACGAATCAAAAGGTTCAAGTATAGCTCCTATTGAATTTTGAAGAAAAGCTATTCTTTCTACCAATTCTTGATCCTTAACAACAACAAGCCCTGCAATTAAATCACAATGTCCGCCTAAATATTTTGTTGCACTATGTATAACAATATCTGCACCTAAATCAAGCGGCCTTTGGAGATACGGTGTCATAAATGTGTTATCAACAATAGATAAAAGATTATGTTTATGTGCAATATCTGAAATAGTTTTAATATCAGTAATCGTTAATAAAGGATTTGCAGGACTCTCTATTAAAATTGCTTTTGTATTTGTTGTAATAGATTTTTCATAATCATCATTTTCTGCAACAGTAAATGTTATACCAAAATTATTAAATACCTGATTTAATAATCTAAATGTACCACCATATACATTATTTGAAATAACAATATTGTCTCCAGATTTAAACAAAGCGAGTACCGTCGTAATTGCAGCTAAACCAGAGGCAAAAGCAAAACCGTATTTTCCGTTTTCTAATTGTGCTATTAAATTTTCAAGAGCCTCTCTTGTTGGATTCCCAGTTCTTGAATATTCATATCCTTTATGTTTACCTAATTCATCTTGTTTAAAAGTCGAAGTCTGATAAATAGGAACATTCACTGCACCTGTTTTTTCATCAATCGATTTGCCGCCATGTATTAAGATCGTTTCAAAATTTGTCATTTTATTTCTCCTTTTTGTTATAAACTACAAATTTTTTACTAAAAAAAGGTTCTTAAAAATATATTTAAGAACCTTTTATACCTTTATCTAATTAATTGCACATAAAACTATAAGTAAGTTCTTTAACAGGAAAACTTACAACAGCAACAAATTAAATTTTTTACAAATAAAGTACGCATATTATTTATAAAACATATTTCAAATATTTTGTCAATAGAAATTTTAGCTAAAGCTTAATATTTGTAACATGTTTAGGTATAGCATAACATTGTTGTTATAATAAAAAGTTTAATCGAATATCTTTTCGACAAAAGAGCATCCGTGCTCTTAATACTTCGGCATCCGTGCTTATTTAACCTCAAACTTCATGTTTTTTAAAATCAAAGGTTTTACTAAATCTACTATATTCTTTGACTTTACTATACAATCCACTATTCCTTGCGGATATTTAAGGTAATGAGTTGTAGAACATAATATTGCTATCTTACTTGCCTCCATGGCATTTAATTTTGAAATATCCATTTTCAAATGTTTGCAATCCGTGCATTTTATATGTTTTTTTACTGAATTAATC
>CACZSH010000068.1 GCA_902783785.1 uncultured bacterium
AATAGCGCGGGATGGAGCAGTCTGGTAGCTCGTCGGGCTCATAACCCGAAGGTCGTTGGTTCAAATCCAGCTCCCGCAACCATTTATATAGAGAGGGTTTTGAGAAAATCGAAATCCTCTTTTTTAGTCAAAATATGAGCAATTGTTCCCAAATTGTTCCCAAAAGGAGTTAGAATGCAAAGTAAAGAGAATTTCATCATTGAAGAATGTAGACACTGTGGCAATAAAACAAAATTAGATATAATGGGGAAATATACTGAATCTGGCGACCCCGAATTTGATTATGGTTGGGTAAAAGATTGGCTACTATTAAAATGTTGTGCTTGCGGAAAAATTTCTTTAGGGTCAATCTATTCTGGAGAGGATACAAGAACATGGAGTTATGATGACCAAGAAGAGTATGAAGAAATATATATGACATCCTTTCCTGTCGAAACATATCAAGGCACAAATGTTCCAGAAAAAGTCAATAATGCATTTTCTTCTGCTTTAAAAGCTCATTATGTTGATAATATTGTTTGTTTAATGGCATTAAGACGTACCTTAGAAATTATATGTAAAGACAAAGGAGCAACTGGTAATACTCTTGAAAAGAAGATAATCGACTTATCTCAAAAAAATGTATTCCCACAAATTATAAATGAAGCTTCTGATGTTTTACGCATTTTAGGAAACGAAGCAGCACATGGTGATGACATAAACTACGACGAACCTATAGTAAAAGAGATGATTAACTTTACTCAAATTATAATTGAATATGTATATGTAATCCCTTATAGACTTGGTAATATAAAAAAGAATATTGCAAAGAAGAAAGGTCTAAATCAGTCCGTCAATAGCTAATTTACTTTTCTCATAAACTTCCGGCATAAGATGTGCGTATGTATTCATTGTAACCTCAAAAGACGAATGTCCCATTTGCTTTTGAATGTATTTGAAATTCAAATCTTTTGATATTAAAAGACTTGCGTATGTATGTCGCAAGTCATGAAATCTTATTTGTTTTACATCAGCTTTTTTGAGTATCATATGAAATCGCCTTTTAATAAGATTATCGGCATCAATTGGCTTGCCATTCTGTTGTGTAAACACCAAATTCAAATCATTTTCTACTCTATGAGTTTTGTACTGTTTCAAAACTTGCATAAGTTTTGACGGTACTTGAATTTCTCTGATTGAGTTTTTAGTTTTAGGTGTTGTAAGTTTTCCTTTGTACATGGAATGTTTTACACTGATTGTTGATTTTGAGAAGTCAATACAATCCCAAGTTAAACCAAGAATTTCTCCTCTACGCATACCTGAATATATTGCTGTAATAAGCAAAGGATAAAAGTCCGGATATTCCTGTTCTGCAATTACCAAAACTCTCTGTATTTCATCTTCTGACAAAAACTGCATTTCAATATTACTAACTTTTAGCTTTTTCACACGAGATACAGGATTATACATCATGTAATTGTTGTTTACGGCCCAATTAAAAGCAGTTCCCATTGTTGTCAAAAGATGATTGACAGATTTATTTGAAAGTCCTTCTTTCAATTTGTTTTCCATAAACCTGTTGATAATTACAGGCGTAATATCAACAAGTTTAATGTTTCCGAAAAAGTCTTTCAAGTGCAAGTTGTAGTGGTCTTTATAACCTCTTATTGTGGAGGGTTTTAAATATATCTCTGCGTGTAACTTGATAAACTGTTCCATCACCTCACAAAATTTCAAGTTATTGTCATTACTTGTAGCCATACCTTTGTTGTAGTCAGCTTTTACAATTGCTTCTTTTTGCTCTGCTTCCGCTTTTGTTTTAAAACCTGACTTTTTATGCCGTTTTCCAAAAACATCATAAAAATCATACATCCAGCTGCTGAAAACTTTTTCGCCTTTATCGTTTTTGTAATATCTTCGTTTAACAGCCATAGAGTTTACCTCCGTTAGTAATGATTTGTCGTATGTGTTCTTCTGTAAGTTTTATGCGTTTACCAATTTTGATACATGGTAAAACTTTTCTGTAGCTCATGTTGTAAAGTGTACCTATTGGTATATCTAACATTAAAGACACTTCTTCTAAATTGTACAATTTAGGTATGTTCGTACCTTCAACTAATTTCATTGCTTTATATCGATTTTCCATTTTTATTTTTCCTTACATTTTAAATTTTATTACTTTATTACTTATTATCTGAAAGTATTTTTATTATTAATTTTCTAAGTAACATCTGTTTATTACTAGCGACATTACTTTAATAATAATGGTTATTACTTCGACCTCGCAAAATAGCTTCAGCTAGAGGGTGTTTTGTTATATCTAGTTGAATTCCGTATGCGTGGTTATTACATATATTTACAGATTTATTAAATACAATAATGTCATATAAATCAGAAGGTATTGGTTTTACAGAGCTAGAACGAATTGCTTCACTTTTATCGTCTATAAAGTGTTTATTATAAGCTTTGCAAATAGCCACTTTACTAAATGTTAAAATAGTTTTGCCATCTTCAGAACTAACTTTGTAATGATTGTCTTTTGAAATGTGTCCGTCCCAAATTAGAGTAGGAAAAGCTTCTAACAGTTTTTCAACAGGATTTTTAAATTGCTTGAACTTTGAAGCACAATCTGATACATAATCTCCAAGTTTATTATATGGTATAGCAATTTTACACCCTGCAATTTCTTCAAAAATATTTAAACCTGTTATTGCTATAGCAAGTTGACTTAACATTCTATCTGAACTATTGCCAAATGTGTCTTTTAACCATTTCTTGTAATGCTGATGTTTTTTTCTTATGTTTTCACTTGAATATTTTAGTATATGTGGCAAAATACAAGACAGTTCTTTATCTGCACATCCAAAATATTTAAACACATCTTGGTTGAAAGTAAGGTTATCTGCATTTAAATAAAGCATTCTGTTTAAAATTTCAGGTTTTTCTGCAGGAGTAGTGTTAGAAGTAAATGTTAAAGGGGAACAAGGTGGTAAAGCTCCTGATGTTTGTCCATCTAATCCCTTATCTCTTTGCCCACCATTAGAAATTTGCTTAAGCATATCAATAAATTTGTCACCTTTTAAATTATATCTGCTTATATCATCTATAATTGTTGGAATACAATTGTATGAATTCAAAACCTGCTCTATACCAACATTAGTAGATCTTGCTGTACTAAAAAACGTTTTATCACATCCGAAGATACCAATTGCTAAATTGCATATTTCGGTTTTCCCTCCCTCAGTTTCACCGATAAAACCTACAGCACCAAAACCCTCATATTTCCAAAAACAATTGTAAAATGGTGACATTGCCATAAAGGCTAATGCTAGGAATGGTTCTATAGCGCCATTCCACGATACGAAAATATTATCAAATAAATTTATGATGACTTCTGATATGTTTTTGTTATTTTCAAAATACTTTGGTAACTGCCTTCTAGGCTTTTTCATTGCTCTGATATAATTGAAGTCGTCAATTCTTATTCTATCATATTCATCAACATTAGTATAAAGTATGCCATTAATGTATGCTGCATTTCCCCATAGCCAGTCATTCTTTTCAAAATTTATTTTACCAGTATTAGCATATTCATCAATTTTTTCATTAGCTTCTTCTGATTTTTGTTTTATGAATTCTAATGCTTCTTTTTCTGAAAAAGAACAAAAGCACCCTGTTTCTTTTTTAAATTCTTTAATATCATACATATTGTTTTGATTAAATTTTGCAAGAGTCGTCTTGGTAGAATTTGCTTTTTTAATAAGTATTTCGTAGCTTGTAGCAGAAGCTTGATTTGTGCGATTATTAAATCTTATTTCATTTATGCCTTTCCCGATACCAACTCCACCAAGTTCGGGTCTAACTGTGAATTTTTTTTCTTCTTTTTTTACTTCAACTATTGCAGTATAGTCTTTAATATCCATTAATCTTGTATATGCACCTTTAAGATTAACAGTGTCATCAACACTGTATGTTTTTGAATTCAGCAAATCCACATCTTTATATGGCCAACAAACCCTATTAGCGTATTCAGTTAATGGTTGTAAACCTAATTGCGTTGCATCCGTGATAATTTTAATATCTTTATCTTTCATAATTATTTCTCCTTTTTATTTGCTCTGCCTTTGGACACCCTTTACAGAATTCATAGTGATTAGTTGCGATATAATTACAACCACAGTGTTTGGATGTATTACGGCAGTGCTTAATTTTGTAATTTGTTTCCTTGTATGTATATTTTGAGTACCCTTCGGAAATTAGATGTATAAAGTCATCAGTATTCGTATTTCTGGTAAGCATACTGATAACTGAAAACCAAACTGGCTCAGGAATTTCATCTGGGCATTCATACATAAACCTTAGTAAACGACAATTTTCTAATATTTGTCGATATTGTAGTGGTACTTCCGACGGAACAAATTTTCGAGTAGTACAATGATTCACAACTTTAGAAATACTGTTTATTTTCTCTTTATTTATCTTGTTGATAAAATGTAGCCATTTTTCACTTAATTTACCGAATTTATATGTTCCATCATCATTTACTCCCCAAACAATTCTGTATTGCTTACCGTTAAATATACTTGGTGCACATACAATATAGCCATTTACTTTTAGCTCAACTCCTGTGGCCAAATCACAATTTTTAACTGTTTCATCAATACCATCTTTGCTTACAAAGATATGTAATCCACCATTTGTAGCAGTTAATTCTGTGTAAGTATCTATCTTGCCATATTTTTCTACCAGTTCCAAAAATGTCTTTAATCCATTAATATTTCCATGCATATCAACATCTATACAAACAAGATTGGAAAGTGGTAATGAAAGGGCAATATTATAGCCACATTTATGAAATGAAGATATTCGCATATTTTTAATAGCACTCATATATCCATGTTTAGTTGCACATACTTTTGAATTGCTATAAATAGGTAATGTTGCACAATTCCAAAGGCTTTTTTCAATTTGTTCAGGAGTCCTTAATATTGGTACTAAATTTGTGTAATCAATCATTTTGCACCTTCTTCTTGCTCAATATCATTAGTATGCTTAAAAAAGGGAGACGAACCAATGCAAAAGCAATGTTGGCAAATAGTTCCGTTAGACATATTTTGTCCATAATCCCATAGTTTTTTAGCTATTTTCTCGTCAATTATGTTAGAATCCCAATAACAACTATTAATAAAGTCTAAAAATATCTCTTCTGATATACCTAAAGTTTTATAAATATTGACTACAATTAATGTACTTAATTCGTTAATTGTTGCATAGTTAATATTACAGTATTTACACTTAGAGTTTAAGTATGCATTGATTTTATCTACAGCTAGTAAATCAGCTGTTTTATAATAATCCGTCCAATCAACATTTTTGAAGACTTTTTTGATTGAGTTAGTATCTATTTTTCCAAAATATTTTTTTGCTATTTTAATTGGGCATTCAAATTCATTTGATATAAAATCTTCAATAATGGCTTGGCTACAATGTTTCTTAAGTTGTTGAATAGAGGTATTATTGTCAGAATTTTGACTAATTTCAAACTTAACTCTTCCATCAACTTCTTCATTAAGATATTGTCTCACAATATCAATAATTTCAGGTGGTCGTCCTAAATGTTCCATTTTGTTCTCCTTTACTATTTACTATTTTGACTTTTATAATTAAGGAAGAACTTCAAACTACCTGATTCATATTTTTTATGGTAATATCTTATTGGTTAATTAAAATAGTGGCGGGCAATTTGTTCGTCACTTCCTTTTTATAAAATTATAATAATATATTTTTTTTGAAAAATAAACAAAAACCTCTTGATACAAGACGATTTTAGCCCATCACCAATAATCACTTTTTATCACTTAATATCACTTTTTACGGTTTCAAACATTTATACTATTTAATTATCCAAAGTAAAAAATTAAATATTTTAAAAATAATGTTTAAATACTGAAAAGCCTTAATAATAGAGGGCAGAAATTGTTACATAAGTTAATATTTAGTTTGTTTTTACAGTTATGAATCTTTTTCAAAAATGGGGAAATGGAAATCAGAATAAAATTTTTTATCTTTATTATAAAACAGCTTTTCTAATGATAAAAATAAATTAAAATTGTAATATGGACTGTCCAACGCTACCTCTTTTCCCTTAAATAATACTTTTTCATTACTGTATTCAACAGCATTTGCATAATTATTGTTAGAGATTTTAAATTCATTTTTAATTTTATTGAAAATGTCATATTTGTGCTGTGCTAATCTTTTACAATAATAATTATCTGTTTCTGTCCTTTGTTTATTTCCAATTCTTTTGCAAAGTGTTTGTGCTGAAATACCTCTAGGCTTACCATTATTTAGTTTTTTTGTATTATGTTCAACTATAACCGAAATTAATTGAATTTCTTTTGGTTCTAATTTAATCTCTCTACCATAAAAACAAATATAATTATCTTCTGTAAAAATAATTAGTGGGTATGAGTAACAAAGTTCATAAAAATTAATTTCGTCACTGTAAAATAGGACACTACTACTAATATTATCTATTTTTATGCATTTGTAATCCATAATTCAATTCTAACATAAATTAAAGACACAGAATAAACCGTATTAAACTTTCTATGTTAGTTTAATAAATTTATAT
The DNA here is from genome assembly GCA_902783785.1 of uncultured bacterium. Taxonomy (GTDB): domain Bacteria; phylum Cyanobacteriota; class Vampirovibrionia; order Gastranaerophilales; family Gastranaerophilaceae; genus UBA791. The sequence goes on from CACZSH010000068.1 coordinate 6,617, forward strand.
TAAAATAACTAAAAAATTTAACTACGTTTAACGTAGTAACCTCTAGTAAAATTAATAAACAAATTTATAAATTATTCAGTACATCTAATAAATATTGCTTATAATAAGCCTTAAAACTACTTGGTTTTTTAATTTTTACCATTGTACCCCACTTAAATAATTCTTGGCATATTGCAAATGTACCACCTGATTTAATGCTTACTTGAATGTTCTCATTTTTTAGTTTTTTCACTTTTTGTGTTGGGTGAAAATGATAGTTTAAAACATCTTCTGCTAAGGTTTTATCAAATTCTAGTGTAATATCTATCGGTGTTTCTTGATAAATACTAAAAGAGTTATTGAGGTATTCTGACAATGAAAATTTTTCATCTTTATCAAAATATTCATCAAGTACAGTTAAATCATTGATTTTATCTATTTTATAAAGTCTTAAATCAGATACATAATCATTATATCCAACAAGATAATATTTATCTGCAATAATTACTCCATATGGATTGAGAGTTATCGTTTTTTGTTTTTCTTTAACTATATAAGAAAATTGTATTTTTTTAAAAGAAAGCATTGCCATACGCAGTGTTTCCATTACTTTTTTATCAGCATTCACACCTGAATACTGTCTAATAGCAAACCCCTCTGATTCTAATATTGCATCAATATCTGTTTCTAATGCAAGAGCATTCTTTTGCGGAGTTAAAGCTTTTATTTTAGCAATTAATTCATCAACTTGTTTTTTCTTGTTTTCATCATTTGATAAACCTTTTAGATACTCAAGATTAGCAAAATCATCAGCATTAAAGTTTATTAAAGTATTCATAGTACCTTTAATAAATCTCCAATGTTTTTTCTTGTCGCTTGATTCTACTTCCTCAATTTTATCAGGGAACATATCAAACAAAACAGTTTTCATTCTTTCTGCAGACCTGCGAGAGCATTCAAAATGTTCTTGTATATCGGATATACATAATCCACAGAAACTATTTTGAAACATCATCGCAAGTTCAATTATTTCTTCTGCTTTTCTTAATCTACTAGGTACACGAGTATTCACTTTATTTCTCCTATAAGACTTTTAACAGCTCTAACAGCACCAGTTAAAGAATTTACTAATTCAGCACCCGTCTGTACAGTTTCATATGCTTTACAATTCTTTTGATTAAAACTGTTATTGGATATTTGCGTATTTACATTTATTTCTTCTGTAACATAAATATTTGGATTATTAAGTGCGACTATAGAATTTTGTCTGTCACGTTCTGAACAATAATCAATAATTCCATTTGTATTGCAAATAAGAACAGTTGTTCCATTACTATAAGTAATTTGTTTTACAATTTCACTTGCAAATACAATATTTACAGAAATAAATATCAATATAATTAATAAAAATATTTTATTCATATTTTTATTATAAAGCATATATGCGTCATTTTGTGTCGCACTATTAAAATTTTGTGTTGCAAAAATCATTTAATGCTTTAGATAATTCATCCAAAGGAAATTTATTCCAGTGAAATAAAATTTTTGCTTCAATTTCATGTATATCTCTGCAATCTAGCCATTCCTCTTTTGTTAGCAATGGATATTTATAAGATGTCCATGCAGATCTATTAAATTCAAATCCTGTTTCATTAGTTATATATCTAATTAAATCTTTTTTATTATTTTCTTTTGAGTTATCTTTTACTGGAGACAAAAGAACTTCCAACATGATACAGTCATCATTTTTAAAGTTAAATATTGTCAATGCTATTATATAATCTTCATTTTGACTCCAATCACCGAATTTTAACAACTCAATATTACTAACTTTTTTAGGTAAAAACTTTATTATTTTTTTATCATTCTCATTTTTAAGAAAATGTTGAATATCAGGATTACTCTGATTAAAAATATTATCAAGTGCTTTTTGTACATTATTTTGGATAAATTTTTTATCAGTACATAAGCAAATAGTATCAATTACATCTTTGTACTGTTTGTATATTTCCTTACTTTTCATCAATGTTTCTGTATCAACCACTGGATATTTCTCCTTTAAAATTGCTATATATTGTTCAATAACATCACGAACAGGTTGCGATATATTTGGTTTTGAACTTAAAATATCTTCCAAAATATCTTTTACTTGTTCATAAGTAATAAATTCGTAGCCGTTCAATTCATTTTTTAATACTTCCTCTTCAGGTTCTTGTAAATCAAGAAAAATAAACTTTTTTATTTCCCGATTTTTAAATTGAGATTTACTTTCAATAAATTTTTTGTAACGTTTACATTGTTCATCATGTTCTTGTGAACCATACTTATTTTCAACTATGCATACAAAATCTCTATTAAACAGTAAAACATCAATTCTGCCGTTATCATCAATCTGATATTCAAGTTTTATTTCAATATTTCTATAATCAGTTCCGCCAAAATTATTTAATGCAGTTCTTAAAAATTTATCAAGAAATAAGTCACCTAAACAATGAGTTTCTCGAGGATTTAATAACCACGCAAGAAAATTAGAATGTCTTATTTCATGATTGTCAAGCCTTAGAACTCTGAATATGTTAAGTTTTTTCTTATTTTCTTCCTGCTTACTCTTGATATATGTTTGTAAATCATTTACCTGAGAATTATTTTTAAAAGTTTCAATATCTATTTCATTATCAATCATATACTATCCTCAAATTATGCGTTTCTTGAACCCGCTGATTTACCATTTTCATCATAAAGGAGAATTCTGCCATTCTTTTTTATTCCGACACAATTACCACACATAACAGCTTCTCCTCCATTTAAGGCTATGTATGTTCCAACTGGCTTAAAGCCATGACCATCATCAGTATAAATTTTTACAAAATTTCCACTTGTATAGAAAACGACTTTGGACGTGTAACCAATAAGAGTTCCTGGTATTTGTGTTCCAGATTGTCTATCATTTTTTACGTACACATAATTTCCTTTTTGTGATGCTTCTTTAATACTCATAAAATTATTCCTTTCTATAATTTTGTTGTTGGTCTTGTGTACCAAGACTTAAAACTACCTACGTATTGTGCTTCTATTTTCTTTTGTGCTTCAAGATAGTTATTTGCCATAACTTCAACAACAATTGGTGCAGGATATGTAGTTACTCGAATTCTTGCATAATATTTTACTTCTGCCATAGAGTACTCCTTTCTTGATTTTAAAATCCTACAAACTATCAACAATAATCTTTGCAATCTCAAATTTGTGTTTTAACAAATCTGAAATATCTTTATTAACTTTTTCTGTAATTTCTTTATAAGTTATGTCAGACATATTAGTCTTACCGAATACTTTTTCAATTGTTTGATATCTGTATATAAAGTTCGGCTTATATCCACAGAATTTTTTGCTTTGGTAATTTCTTGCTTTTGGATAATTTTCTATACAGTTGTTAAACCATATATTATCTTTTGTAAGCATTGTTGCAATAGATTCTCTTAACTCATTTTCTGTTTCATCACCATATATTAGACAATATCGGTATTCATTATGTTGAATTTGAATTAAAAATGTAATATTATAGTCCTCAAAATCACACCAAACATTTATAATTCCTTGTTTATCTCTAAAATCAACAGTTGCTGATAAATAAGTATTTTTGTTTATAAAATTGCATAATTCTGATGTTCTGTATTTGATATATATGTCCTTTAAATCGTCAGATACTTTTTCATCATAAAAGTCGTACTTCATTGACTTATTTTGCGGAAAACTTTCTGATATTGTTTCTATTACAGAGATATAGTCATTTATAAGATATTTATGGTACTCATTTGTTAAATTTGCATTATCAAAAATACTATGCATTCTTTTTGCCAATTCGCTGTAACTTAAATATTGCCATTTTTCAGGCAGTTTAATTTCA
>CACZSH010000069.1 GCA_902783785.1 uncultured bacterium
CGAAAACAGACCAGTATCAGTATTAGCAAAAGAATTTGTACAAGATACATTATCAGACATCTGCAATTTCGTTTCAAAAGTTGTAGCTTAATCAACAGAAGAAACAAAAAAGATTTTTTATCATAGGATAAAGGATTGGGAAATAGGTAAATAATTAATTAAAAAACGAGGAAAATCAGATTTTGAGGCTAAACAAAGCCTCTTTTTTTTTGTTAAAAATTTTTTTTTCACATTTTTAGTTTGTTTTTGATAAGATATATTTGTAGAGTGGAAAAGGAATTTTAATATGCAATTAAGAATGAAAACAAATAACTGTGGCGAACTTAATTTATCAAATCTTGATCAAGAAGTTACTCTTTCAGGATGGGTTGATTGTGTTCGTGATTTAGGCGGTATGATTTTTATTGAATTAAGAGACAGAACAGGATTTTTCCAATTGGTTTCAGACCCTCAAAAAAATCCTGAAGTTCACAAGATTTTCGAAAAAATTAGAAGCGAATATGTAATAACAATTAAGGGTAAAGTTACAAGAAGACCTGAAGAAACATACAACGAAAAACTTCCTACCGGTCAGGTTGAAGTTTATCCAGAATCTGTTGAAATATTATCAGAAGCAAAACCTGTACCTTTTGTACTTGATGATGATACTGTTTCAGAAGATGTTCGCCTAAAATATCGTTATTTAGACATTCGTAGACCTGCAATGTATAGCAAATTGAAACTTCGTCATGATGTAGTTCAAGCTGTTAGAAATTATATGAACGGTAATGACTTTTTAGAAGTTGAAACACCTATTTTAATAAAAACAACTCCTGAAGGTGCAAGAGATTATCTTGTTCCGTCTCGTGTTCAACCTGGTAAATGGTATGCACTTCCTCAATCACCTCAAATTTTTAAACAATTATTGATGGTTGGCGGTGTTGAAAGATATTATCAAATCGCAAAATGTTTCCGTGATGAAGACTTACGTGCAGACAGACAACCAGAATTTACTCAAATTGATATTGAAATGTCGTTTGTAGAACAACAAAATATTATTGAACTTGTTGAAGGTTTGATTGTTGAAGGCTTTAAAGCTGCAGGGGTTGAAGTTAAACCTCCGTTTATTCAAATGCCTTGGCAAGAAGCTATGGACAGATTTGGTTCTGATAAACCTGATACTCGTTTTGGCTTAGAATTATTTGATATCGGAGATATTATTTTACAATCAAACTTTGATATAGTTAAGAAAACTCTTGAAAATGGTGGTATTGTTCGTGGTATAAGAATTCCTGGCGGTGCTAAATATTCAAGAAAAGAAATTGATGATATAACAAAATTAGCTGTTTCATTTGGTGCTAAAGCGTTAGCTAATATTATTTATAATGAAGATGGAACTGCAAAATCGCCTGTATTGAAATTTGTAACAGAGGAACAAGCTCAACAAATTAAAGATAGAGCTCAAGCTCAAGATGGAGATATAATATTCTTCGTAGCTGACAGACCAAAAACAGTTTACGATATTATGGGCAGATTAAGACTTCATTTTGGTAAATCATTAAACTTAATTGATGAATCAAAACACGCTTTACTTTGGGTAGTAGATTTCCCAATGTTTGAATGGAGTGATGAAGAACAAAGATTTATGGCAATGCACCATCCGTTCACTTCACCATGTTTAGATGATTTAGACAAATTAGACAGCGGTGATTTGGGTAATGTTAAATCTGTAGCTTATGATATTGTTTACAACGGAACAGAATTAGGTGGTGGTTCTGTTAGAATTCATTCCCCAGAAGTTCAAAAGAAAATATTTAAAGCTTTAGGATTAACAGAAGAAGAAGCTCAAGAAAAATTCGGGTTTATGGTAAATGCCCTACAATATGGTACACCACCACATGCAGGTTTGGCTATTGGTTTAGACAGAATGATTGCGCTACTTGCAAGAACTGATTCTATTCGTGATGTAATAGCATTCCCTAAAAACTCAGCCGCTAAAGACTTGATGAGTGATGCACCTGCAGAAGCTGATTATAAACAAGTTAGAGAATTGTATTTAAAGAGCACATATAACCCTGCTCAACATAAATAGGCTAAATTTTAACTAATTTAGGGGTTTATAAAATTATAACGGGACTTTATGGTAAACGAAGTCCCGTTTTTTTATATGAAAATAAAAATACTAAAATTTTTCGTTTTATGTTAATATTAAGAAAAATAAGGAGTTTACGTATGGATAATCCATTGTTTAGTATTGTTGTTGTTACATATAACAGAAATGAATTATTGAAAAATTGCTTGTTAAAATTTAAAGAACAGACATTTAATAATTTTGAACTAATAGTTGTAGATAGAGGTTCTGAACCATCTGCGGAACAAATTGTTAATGAAATTGGTGATGAAAGATTTTCTTATGTACGTTCTTCTCAAGATATTCATTTTTGTGATATAGGAAATGAAGTTGTTGAAAAGACAAAAGGTGAATATTTATGTGTATTTGGAGATGATGATTTACTTCATATTAAAACGTTGGAATTAGTCAATAATGCTTTTAATAAGTTTAAAGATTGCGATATTGTTGTTATAGGTTCTGTTGCATTGATAGTAACATTCCCTGAAAGTATATGTATTCCAAGTGATTTTTCAAATTATGCGGACTTCTCGTATTTTACACCAGATATCAAAGCTGTTAAATTCTCAGGAAAAGATTATTTAAAATGGGTGATGTCCGCGCAATTTATAGGACCTGAAATTAAATGTAAATTTCCAAGTTACATTCACCCTTCAACTTTCTTTTTAAGAAAGAGTGAAAATTATAAAAAAGTTGTTAAAAATCAAAATGGTATAATGGTTAAACCATCTTTTGATTCTGGATATTTGGGACTTGCATATCATACAAATATGGTTTATTTAAATGCGCCATTAGGAATTATACGCAGAGGTGATAACGTTTCTGTTGCTAATAGGAGATTTTGGGATGTTGAAACAAAAGACGTAGAATACATGCCAAAAATATCTCAATTAGAAAATCGTGGAGCTGATTCTATTCTTAGAGTTTTACACTTAAATAAAATTGAAAAAGAATTTGATACAAAAATTCGTTTTCATTTGTACAGAAATGTTCTAAATGCTATAAGAACAGACCCTATTTGGGATAAGCAAACTGTTAAAGATTATATAACATTATTTCCTTATTTTATGAATAGTTCTTGTAGAAAATTTGATGCTTTATGTGAATTTATAAGTTCTATATTAAGAGGATTAAGATATCATTCACTGGGATTGGTGAAATATCCAGAAAGAAATGTTAGTAATTATTTTACAATGGAACATGTATATAATATAATTGAACATTTATACAATAAACAAATTGATATTGTTAATTCAGATTTATTATCTTAAATACATTTTGATTATTTATTTAAATAGGTGGACTTACTAAATAAGTCCACCTATTTTAGTTTTCGTTTACTGTTCTGCAAGTTTTTCTCTTACAAGAGTTTCTATTGTATTTAAAATATCAGGATTTTCTGATAAAAATTCTTTAGCTTTTTCTCTTCCTTGACCCAGTTTTTCATCATTAAAGCTAAACCAAGCTCCTGCTTTTTTAACAATATCAAGTTTTACTGCAACATCAAGGATATTACCTATTTTACAAATGCCTTTTCCAAAGATAATATCAAATTCAGCTGTTCTAAATGGAGGAGCAACTTTGTTTTTCAAAACTCTTACTCTTACATGGTTTCCAACGTCACCGTCGTCCCCTTTTACACCTTCAGTACGTTTGATTTCCATTCTTACAGACGCATAGTATTTTAAAGCATTTCCACCTGTTGTTGTTTCAGGATTACCATACATAACACCTATTTTATTTCTTAATTGATTAATAAAAATAACGGTTGTATTTGTTTTTCCAATAATACCTGTTAATTTTCTAAGTGCTTTACTCATTAAACGAGCTTGCAAGCCCATTTGCTGGTCTTCCATTGAACCTTCTATTTCTGCTTTAGGTACAAGTGCTGCAACTGAATCAACTACAATTACATCAACGGCACCTGAACGAACAAGTTCTTCTGTTATGTCCATTGCCTGTTCACCTGTATCAGGTTGAGAAATAAGTAATTCATCAACTTGAACGCCTAAATTTCTTGCATATTCAGGATCAAGTGCGTGTTCTGCATCAACAAACGCTGCAATACCACCTCTTTTTTGACATTCTGCAACAATGTGTTGTGCAAGAGTTGTTTTACCTGAACTTTCAGGACCATAAATTTCTATTATTCTGCCTCTTGGAATACCACCTATTCCTAAGGCTATATCAAGGTCTAATGCTCCTGTTGGTATAGCTTCAACATTTACTGCTGTTTTATCTCCGAGCTTCATTATTGAACCTTTACCAAAATCTTTTTCTATTTTTTCAATCGCTAACTTTAGTGCCTTTTCTCTTTCTGCGCTTACGTTAGTTGTTTCTTCTTTATCTTTTTCTTTTACTGCCATTTATTTTACCTCTTTTATTTTATATTGAATAATCTTTTTTCTTTAATTTTATATATACACCCATTCCCATAGGTTTAAATTCCTTTAATCTATCTTTTAAATAGCAATTATTTTTACTGATTTCTGTCATTTTTAATTTTAAAGTGGCATTTTCACTTTTACATTTTTCGTATTCTTCAAAAAATTGTTCAAGTTTTTTGAATTTATTGTTAATATCAATCATTGCGCTTTCTGGCAGATTGTCTTCCAGTTGGTAGAACGCGCTTTTTATTGTTTCTAGCGTTCTAAATTGGCTTGAGCTTATTACTGATTTTCTGTAATTATCTCGTAATTCTTTTAATCTTTTGACTTCATCGTAAGAAAAATATGTAAATCCTTTTTCATTTTGTCTTGGAGCTATTGCCGCAAGTTTACAAAGTCTTATAATTTCTTTATTATCTGAATTAAGAATTTCTCTAACTTCATGTGGAGAAAGAACTGTATCCTTCATTATTTTGTCTCGCTATCCTAGATTATATGAACATAACTATAATTTTATTTTATTGCATTTAAAAAGACAAATATGTTAAGTGTTTTCCTTAACAAAGCTTGATACTTGTCAGTAAAACCAAAAAATATGCTATTATAAAAATATGGATAATGAAAACGAAGAAATTGAAGAATTACAGCAAATATTAAGAGAAGATTCATCTAATTTTCAAGCAAGAAGACGACTTGCTATGGTTTTGCTTGATAAAGGTTTTAGCGAAGAATCTTTGAAACAATTTCAATTTTTAGTAACAATTTTTCCTAATGATGCAAGCCTTTATTATAATATGGGAATAGTTTACGAAAAATTACGTAAACTTGATATGGCAGAACAATCTTATTTAAAAGCGATAGAAATATCTCCTGATGATACAGATTTTTATTACAATTTAGGACTTGTTTATATTGATATGTATGAATTTGATAAGGCTATTGAACAATTTAAAATAGTGCTTGAAACAGATTCTGATGACGGTAACAGTTTTTTTAATTTAGGTTTGTGTTATATCAAGAAAAAACCACCTCAATACGATATTGCAAAAATATGTTTTTTAAAGGCGGTTAATTGTAATCCACATGATATTTTTGCGCATTTTCATTTGGGTTATATTTACAAACTTGAAGGAAAAATTATGGAAGCAATTAATGAGTATAAAATAGTTTTGCAAGAAAATTCAAACTGGAGTTGGTCATACTTTAATATTGGTGCCATTTATTTTGAACAGGGTGATATGGAACAAGCTATGATGAATCTTCAAAAATGCTTGGAATTAAACCCAAGAGATGTAGAAGCTTACAAAATATTTTCACAAATACTTGTAAAAATAGGACATGTTAACCAATCAATAAATCTTTTGAAAAGTGCACTTCAAGAAGTTCCTGATAATGCAGATTTATACTATGTTTTAGCTCAAAATTATAAACTTAACAATATAATGAGTGATTATAAATATATGTTAGAGCAAGCTTTAGCGAATGAAGATACTTTAACGATGGTTAAACCGGATAATATAAAAGCTGAATTGGCTGAATTTGAAGTATAAAAAAGGCTTTCAGAAGAAAGCCTTTTTTATTTTTATAAAACACCTGAATTTTTAATTAAATCAATTGTCTTTTCAATTGCTTGTTCTGGTTTTATTGTTTCAATCTCACCTGTTGCTCTCGTTTTAAATTCAACATTACCTTCTGTAATAGTTTTACCTACAGTAATTCTGTAAGGGAAACCTATCAAATCAGCATCTTTAAACTTAACTCCAGGTCTTTCATCTCTGTCATCAAGAACTGCTTCAACTCCTGCTTTAATTAATTCATCATAGATTTTTTGAGCAGTAGACATTTGTAATTCATCTTTTGTAGAAACAGGAACAATGACACAATGATACGGAGCTATTTGCACCGGTAAAAACATTCCGTTATCATCATGATATCTTTCAACTGCTGCTGCTGCTGTTCTTGAAACTCCAATTCCGTAACAACCCATTACATAAGGTTGTGCTTTACCGTTTTTATCAAGATATACAGCATTCATTGGCTTAGAATATTTTGTTCCTAATTTAAAGATATTACCCACTTCAATACCTCTTGTAACTTTTAAAGGTTGTCCGCATTGAGGACATAATTCATCCTTTTCAACGAGGCGAATATCTGCAAAATGGGTTATTGCTGGTATATCTTTATCTAAATTTGCACCGACCATATGTTTATCTGTTTCATTTATGCCTACAACAAAGTTCTTTAATTCTTTAACTGTTTCATCTGCAATAATTGTTATATCAGTCATTCCTTTTGGTCCGACAAAGCCTGCTTTTCCGTTAAAACAATGTTTTTGCATTAAATCTAAAATTTCTGCTTCTGATGCTATTCTAATATCAATACCACCTACAGCATTCATTAATTTTGTTTCTTCAACTTGTTTATCTGCTCTAATAAGTGCAAGAACATATTTTTTATCAACTACATAAACAAGTGATTTTAAAATAATTGTTGACGGAATATTTAAAAATTCACAAAGTTCATCTATAGATTTCGTATTAGGAGTATCAACGATTTTAACTTCTGTAAATCCAAATTTAGAGCCATCAGTATCTGCTTGCGGTAATTTTGAAACGGCATGATTAGAGTTTGCACTATAATCACAACTATCACAATAGAATACATCATTTTCTCCTGCGTCAGTTGTTGTAATAACCATAAATTCATGGCTTACACTTCCACCTATTGCTCCGGAATCAGATTGAACCATTTTTGTTTCTAAACCGCATCTTTTAAAAATTCTTGTATAAGCATCTGCCATATTTTTGTATTCTTTATCAAGTCCTTCTTCATCAATATCAAAGCTATACGCATCTTTCATGATAAATTCACGACCTCTTAAAAGTCCGTATCTTGGACGAACTTCATCTCTAAATTTTGATTGAATTTGATATAAGTTACAAGGTAATTGTTTGTAAGATTTTAATCCGTCACGAGCAACTGCAGTAATAACTTCTTCAGCCGTTGGCCCAAGACACATTTCTCTATCGTGTCTATCTTTTAATCTCATTAATTCTTTACCGTAAACTTCCCATCTTCCTGATTCTTCCCAAAGTTCTTTTGGTTGTACGAATGGAAGTAAAAGTTCTTGAGCACCTGCTCTATCCATTTCTTCTCTGATTATATTTTCAACTTTTTTCAAAACTCTCCACATTAAAGGTAGATATTCATAAACCCCGCTTGTTAATTTTCTTATATAACCTGCTCTAACAAGCATTTTATGAGAAACAACTTCCGCATCAGACGGAAATTCTCTAAGAGTTTGCACAAAAAGTTTTGACATTTTCATAATTTAAATCCTCTCTATTTCAAGAAAATCATAACAAAAATGTATATCGGTTGCAAACAAAATTAAAACTTTTATGTTAACGGAATTGAAAAATTTATTAAAAAGTTAATAAATTTTGTTTATAGTAAAAATGTTATTATATAATTATTATATAGATTTTTTTCTATTTAATTACGATTATTTGATTAAGGAGAAGATTATGAAAAAATTTTTAAGTATTATATTTTTGCTAATAATAACTGCTATTCCGGTGTTTGCTTTTGGAGTAGATAGTACAATGTCAACAGTTATGAATAGTTGGATGGGTTGTCATATCGATAGAGTTATTGACAGATGGGGTTATCCGACAGATGAAAAAACAATAGCCGGTCATAAACTTTATATATGGAAAACAGAACGAGTTGTAAATAATCAGGCATATACTACGACTAAAGAGCATACAGATAGTAAGGGAAGAACTTATTACACAACAGAAACTTATGGCGGTGATAAACAAATTTATACATCAGAAAGAATAATAGAGGTTGATTCAAATAATATTGTTATAAATGGTAAATGGAGTGGAAATGATCTGCCTTTTACGTTTGTCGGAGTTGCTAAACAATGGCTAAATCCGACATATAGTCTTAATAAATAAATACTGTGACTTAAAGTAAAAATTTTTAACAAAAAAAAGAGGTCATTGCTGACCTCAAAAATTTCTTCTATCTCCATTTCATACGAAATGTTTTTCTTAAACACACAATTTTTACA
>CACZSH010000070.1 GCA_902783785.1 uncultured bacterium
GGTATAAAGGGCAATGATCATGACAAGATTTTGAACTCTGCGTATAACAAACTTACAAAAGAAATAAATATGGCTGATAATTTATTTGTATTTTTACATGAATTAGGTCATGCAAAAGACGGAGAGCGTGTTTTTGGAATGAAAGATATAAAAACAGGTACAAATAAGGTTTATGCACAAAATCCGACAATTAAAAAAACATATATAAAAGAACGTGAAGAATTCAATAAAGCATATCCGCAAAATCAAAGAGAACATATAGATTACTTTATTAAAAAAGAAGGACATTACGCAGGAGAATTTGGCGGCTTGAATGAAGTAATAGCGGAAGCTAATGCTGTAACGAATTCTTATACTAATGGTGATGTAAAATGTATATCAACTCGTTCTCAATATTTGCAACAGCACTTCCCTAAAACAATTGCCGCAATACAAGAGGCTATGTATTACAAAGATGATATAGAAGCTCTTAAATATTATGGAACATAAAATAAAAAACGAAGATGTTAAATCTTCGTTTTTTATTCAATATACTTTTCCATGTTTTCAATGATTTCTGCAGCTTTTTCTACAAATTTTAGACATGGTCGTTCTTTGTAATATTCAGCATTTCTTTTTTGAGGAATATATCCGTCAGAATCCAAATTTAGCAATTCTCTGCAAATTATTGTTCCGTAAGTATCTTTAAATATTTGAGCTAAATCTTGAATACGTTTGTAGTGTTGAGCTTTTGTTTCATCATCTGTTGGTGAAGTATATCCGTATTTTAAACCGCAAATAAGAAACATAGATGAAACTGCTCCGCAGACTTCTCTTAATTTTCCCATTCCTCCACCCATTGAAGAGCTCATTTTTAAACCTTGTTCAAAAGGTATTCCATAATCTTTACAAAAGGCACAAAATACAGACTGCGCACAATTATAACCTTCTAAAAATAATTTAGAAGCTTTATCTGTTTTTTCAGACATAATTCACTCCAACTTTTGTACAACTATATTATGCCCACATATTTAAGTAATTTGCAATAGAGTGAGTGTTAGTTTGAGATTTTTTTAACAGAGTGGTTTCTCCAACATGTTTTGATGAGGTTGAAACAGGGTCTCCGTCAATTATGTAGTTATAAGAATTTTGATTATCTTTTAAGTTTAATTCTTTTGCTTTATCTGAGTTAACTATTTTATCAACGCCAAAAGCATTAAATGTTACAGCTGCAGTAGATTCATTTTTACTCGCAACCAATTCTGCTAGCGAGCCTCCTAAAGAGTGTCCTGTTACAAGGATAGGACAGCCTTCATTTTCTTTTGCAATTTTTTGAAAATATTCATCAGCCTCTTTAAACTGTTCAGGGATTTCACCTTTTGCCATTTGGGTATCGCTTGAAACATCTTTTTTATCATTTGTTCCGCAATAAGCTATAATAATCTTACCGTCTTTTTTATATGCCCCTGCTTTAAAACCAGTTTCTTTATTGTCTATTGTATTTATTGGTTTCCAACCGTTAATTTCAGATTGTTCTTTTTTGTATATGTCATCACAGATTTTTGCAGTCGCATCACTTAAAGATTTATCTTGAATACAATCTTCTTCTTTAGAATCCTTTTTGTATTGTTTAGATGACATGTATTGCCATTCTTCGCCAATATAAGACTTTACGGTATTTGAAATACTGTTCCAGGCTTCCGTTCCCAATCCTCCCATGCCTGTTGGAGCTATGGAATTTATTAATATATTTTTTAGAAAAGAATTGTTATTTGTATTTTCCGGTTTATTATCAATAGGATTCGTAATCGGAGCATTTTGTTCAAAATGGTTCGATTTCATGTTTGGTTTGTTTTTGTTTAAAAATCCATAAGTAGGAAGCTTTAAACCACAAATATTCATAAAATAAACTTACCTATACCTAACACTACATGATATATAACGTTTTTTTTTAGTAAAAATTGCCATAAATTTTATTGTTTTTTTCATATTTTTAACAAATAAAAAAGGGCGGTATCTTTGATACCGCCCTGAAAATTTTGTACCCCATTCATTTATTATTTTATTGTTATTTTCTTTTTATCATTTTTTTCAGGTTCTTTTTTGGCTAATTCAACTTTTAAAACACCATTTTCAAGTTTTGCTTCAATTTCGTTTGTGTTTACTTCTTCTGGGAAGCAGATGCTTCTTGAAAATTCGCCATAACTAAATTCTGTTCTTCTGTAATAGTCATCTTTTTCAGAAGTATGTTGTTCTTTTTTAGCACTTATTGTTAATGATGATTTATCAACATTAATATTTAAATCTTCTTTTTTTATTCCAGGAACTTCGGCAAGAACTATATAATTTTTTTCTTGTTCGACTAATTCAACAGGTATTGATAAAGTTTCATCTTTTTCTGGATACATATAATCAGGGTATAATCCATCAATATGTCTTGCCAAGATTGAATTAATTTCATCATTTACTGATTTTAAAAATTTTTCCGGTGTTTTTTGAATTAAAAATTTCATAACTTTCTCCTTTCATAAAGCAGGTTGTTTATAAAAAGGCTTTAAGATATAAAATAATCTAAGTCGTTATAAGCAATCAGCTTTTCCTAACTCCAACATTATTATTATGTATCTATTTTTTTATTTTTCTTATTTTTTTAACTAAATTTTAACAATTTAAGTTTTTATTATAAAATTAGGATTAAGTATATTAATTGCTGGAGAAAATATTTTGCAAAAAAAATCTGCAATACCTGTTATAATCGGTTATTTATATTTAGTTATACCTATTCTTATATTTTTTATTGGCTGGTGTAATATTGGTACAGCAATCATTGGGACTTTTATAATTTCATTGAGTTTTTATTTCGCAATAAAAAATGCTCCAAAAATTTGGATTCCTGAAAATAAAAAACAAACATTATTGTTAATTATTATGTCGTTAATAATTCTTATGTGGGTTTATTCATCAGGAATTGGTGCTTTAGTTTTTCAAAATGTTGATCATAATGCTCGTAATGGAGTGTTTGAAGTCTTAGTAAAACAGTCATGGCCTGTTATTAGTCCGGCTATGCCTATTATGCTTACTTATTATATAGGATTTTGGCTCCCGTCTGTTGTTATTGGTAAAATTTTTAATAGTATCCAAATAGGTTATTATTTTCAAATTGTTTGGGCAAGTTTAGGTATTTTTTTATTTTTTTATTATGTATTGGCTATATTAAAGAAAAAAAATTTATTTCCGATATTGTTATTTATATTTTTTAGCGGATTTGATGTTATTGGTAGTGTTATTACAAAGCCTGATGAAGTGATATCCTTGTCTTCTCATTTGGATAGGTGGGCAGAAATTTATCAATATTCTTGTTTTACGACTCAATTATATTGGGTGTTTAATCAGGCTATTCCTGCTTGGCTTATAACAGTTTTACTTTTAAATGAAAAAAATAATAAAAATATTATTTTTATATATTCGTGTATGTTTTTACACTCAACACTTCCGGCAATTGGAATTCTTCCCATAATAATGTATTTGTGTATTAGAAATTGTTTTGTAAATATCAAAACGGATGGATTTTTGATGAAAATAAAAGAAATCTTTCTTTCTGTATGCTCGTTTCAAAATATTTTAGGGGGATTATTAATTACAACAGTATCTTATTTTTATCTGTCAAATAATATTTCAGGTGAAAAATTTGCTATAAATTTTCCGTCTTCTATATCTTATTGGATATATTACATAATATTTTTTATGTTAGAAGTAGGCATATATTTGTTGATTTTATTTAAAGAAAATAAAAAAAATATACTATATTACATAATTGCTTTATGTTTATTGTTATATCCTTTTGTAATAATAGGTTCTTCTATTGATTTTTGTATGCGTGCATCTATTCCGCCATTAATTATTTTATTTCTTTTAGTTTTAAAAATGTTTGATGATGCAGATTTTAAAATTTTTAAATTAAAATATTATTTTCTTATAGTATTATTATTGATTGGGTTTATTACACCTTTGCATGAAATGATTAGAACTATAAAATATACTCATTTAGGTTATATAAAATTAAAGCCGTTTCTTGGAGGAAATAACGTTTTTGCTTATACGGAAAATAATTTGTTCTTAAAATATTTTGGAAAAGTAAAAAAATAATTATTTTAAAAATTTATGCGTTCTTTTTCTACAATAATAGGCTTTTTATCAATTCTTGTGTAAATTGCTCCAATATATTCTCCAAGAATACCTAAAAATAACAATTGTACCGAAGAAAAGAAAAATAAACCTATAACAATAGGTGCCATACCTACATCAAAAGTATTCCAATGTAAAAGTTTATAAATCAGATATACAAATGCAATAATCATACTTGCTGTAGCAAGTATAAAACCAGAAAATGTCATAAGTCTCAATGGAACTTTTGAATGTTTTACAATACCTATCATTGCATTGTCATATAATGTGTAGAAATTATTTTTTGTTTTTCCAAATTTTCTTTTCGGTTGATTAAAAGGAATTAAGGCTACCTCAAATCCTATATCTCTAATCAATCCTCTTGTATAAGGATAAGTATCATCAATTGACTTTAAGATATCAATTATTTTTTTATCGTATAATCCAAAACCTGTACAATTTTTTAATAATTCTGTATTGTCATCTGCAAGTCTATTTATGATAAAGTAGAAAGAATTTCTAAGAAACCCTACAATAAAATTATCTTCGGTTTTTTCCTTTTGTGCTAATGCATATTTATAACCTTGTTCCCATTTTTCTATAAATTTTGGTATAAGTTCTGGTGGGTCTTGCAAGTCTGATGCCATATAAATAACTGCATCTCCGCTTCCATTTACCATTGCCCAAAATGGCGAACGTATGTGTCCAAAGTTTCTTGAATTGATTATAACTTTTAAATTTTTATCTTTATTGGCAAGTTCTTTTAAAATTTTTGCAGTATTATCTGTTGAACAATTATCAACTAAAATATGTTCGTAATCATACTTATCACTCAATTTTTCCATTTGAGCTTTAACTTTTTCATAAAGTTCGGTTACATTGTATTCTTCATTATAACAACTTGAAACAATACTGATTAATTTTTTCATAGCGTAATTATAGCATAAATCTGACGTTTAGGTGTTTTTAAAAACAAAATATTTCATTAAAATAAAAGAAAGTATTGCATTAGGAATAATTATTAAAAATCCTGTAAAATAAAGATTATTATTAAATAGATGTTTAAATAAGTAAATAAAACCTGTACTTGTAACCCAAGTTGTTAAATATACTGTAAAAAACTTTAAAAATAATGAATTATTTTTATTTTTAAATACTATTCTTCCTGTAGAAAAGAAATTAAATATTATTGAAAAAATAATTGAAAAGATATTTGCAATAGAATAATGACATCCTAAAAAAATGAAAAAAGCAAAAACAGAGTACCCAAAAAAGGTATTTAATCCTCCAACAAAAATAAATTTGATAAATTTAGAATCAATATTAAAAATAGAACAAAAGTTTTTAAAATTATTTAGCATATTATTTAAATAAATATTTAAAATTATAAATTTCGTCTTACTGTTGCTGTGTTTTCAAACATATATCTGCCGGAACTTAATGCAAGTGTTTTTAGTGAGCACATTCCGTCACTTGAATTAAATACTCCTATACTTGATAATCTTGATGCCATTAATTCATTTAAATCTTCTGGTGCAATAAATAATCCGCAGTTTGAATTACATTCGCTATTGTTAAAAGGACATTGTTTCATTACTTTCTCCCTAAATTTCTTATATTATATCAAATTTATCAGTTTTTTACCATAATCTTAAAGTCCAGTTTAGGTAATTTTTACTTATTTCAATTTTTCATCAAAAAAAAGAGGTCATTGCTGACCTCAAAAATTTCTTCTATCTCCATTTCATACGAAATGTTTTTCTTAAACACACAATTTTTACA
>CACZSH010000071.1 GCA_902783785.1 uncultured bacterium
AAACAACTGTATTCAACGGTAAAAAGATTTTTGGTGAAGAAAGTTCCAGAATAGAATCACCAAAAGCCTTATCTGAAGCAGAAGCAAGAGCACAGGGTTATACTGTTGTAAAAACAGCTCAGGAACTCAAAGAAGCACTAAAATCAGGCGATGCGAACTGCAAAGTAATGTTATTCTCTGATATAGACCTTAACGACCTTGGTTTTGATGAAACAGGTTCTAACTGGACTGCTGTTGGAGATGAAGCTGAAAGTTTTAATGGTATCTTTGATGGTAACGATTTTATTATCTCGAACCTTACTATGAATGATACTGATCCAGATAAAAAACGTCAGAGTTTGATTGGTTCTGCAGAAGGTGCAACAATCAAAAATGTTATAATGGAAAATGTTAATTTAAACTTTAAGAGTAATTCTATAGGCGGAATTGTCGGATATGCTGATGGAACAACAATAGAAAATGTTGACGTAACTGGTTCTATTCAGTCAAGCAATTCTTACATAGGTGGTATCGCAGGATATGTTGTTAATAATTCAGAAATAAATAATTGTTCATTTTCTGGTACAGTTAATAATTATATGTATACTGGGGGAATAGCTGGATATACTAAAGATTCGACAATAAAAAATACTGATGTAACTGCTTCTATAACAGGTCGTTCATATAGCACTGCTGGAATTACAGGATACGGGAGTAATTCTACAATAGAAAATTGTAATGTATCAGGTGACATAACAGGTAGAGAGAATACTGGGGGTATTGTTGCAAATGATTATGGTTCTACAATACAAAATTGTAATGTATCAGCTGATATAACAGCTAGTTATAGATATACTGGTGGAATTGTTGGAAATGATAATGGTTCTATAATACAAAATTGTAATGTATCAGCTGATATAACAGCTAGTGGTATGAGTACAGGTGGAATATCTGGGCAAAAACATTATGGAACAATAGAAAATTGCACCGCAACTGGTTCTATTTCTGGTACTCAATATACTGGAGGTGTTGTTGGTAGATTTACTACTAATGATGATACTAAAGTTATCAATACAAAAACAACATGTGAAGTTACTAGTACAATAAACTCTCCAGGTGCAGTTATTGGTCTGTTGAATAGTCTTAAAGGGTCTTACTCTGGAAACGAATACAATTCAACTATTAACGGAGAAGATGTTAAAACAGTTGGTATTGGTCGTCAGCTAACAGAGGCACAATGCTCTGATAATCCTGATTTAGTAATAAAACCAGAAAAGCCACAAGCAAAAATAAATTCTGTAAGACTACAGGTCGGAACAGGTTATGATGATAACTCTGTTATTGAGCTTGATACTGGGTTTAAATTAGATGATTTTAATGTAAACATAAAAACAGAAAGCAAAGCATCACAATCTATAAGCAAGATTGATGAGGTAATGGAAAGCCTTATTACAAAGCAAACAGAACTCGGTGCTGTATCGAACAGAATAAAGTCAACAATAGAGTTTCAACAAGTGCAAAAGGATTCTAAGATTGCGATGCTATCTGTTGTAAAAGATGCTGATATGGCAAAAGAAAGCAGTAATTTTATCAAATCACAGATATTGCAGCAAACAACAGCAAGCCTGCTTGCACAGGCAAACCAAACTCCATCAATTGCACTGCGGTTATTGTCAATATAATTAATGTTAAATTAGATTAACAAAAAGTCTAAAACATGCTAAAAATAAGCAATTCCATGACTTTTATCTACTTTATATAAATGTAGGTAGTTTCAATAAGGTCGTTTTATGCTTAACAACATTAATATTGATAATGCTTTTAAGCCAAAAAATACATCAAATGCGTCATTAAGTGTGTTTTACAATAATGACATGCATGGCGATTTGAAACGACTTTCAAAATTAAAAACTGCCAAAGATAAATTTGATAAACAAAACGCAACCGTACCTACAATGACTTTATTCGGCGGCGATACTTTTTTGGGTGTAGATAAAAAAAGAAACAGCTTTTTGGTAGAATTTTTAAATAAATTCAAACTTGATGCAACTGCTCTTGGAAATCATGAATTCTCCGCTAAATCAAAAGGTTTGGCTGAACAATTGGAAAAGGCTGAATTTAAATCTGTTTGTGCAAATATAGAAGTTAATCCAAAAAATGATTTGGCAAAAAGAATTGCTGATAAAAAACTTGTAAAATCAGCTACTTTTATGAAAGGCGGACATAAATTCGGTATAATAGGTGCTGCTCCTATAAATTCTTACATTGGTAAAAACGAACCAAACGAAAATCCTACAAAAGTTTTCGATATAGACAAAACGATAAAAGCTATAAACGATGAAGCAAAAGAACTTGAAAAACAGGGCGTAAACAAAATTATTCTTTGTTCACACCTTGGTTATGGTGAAAATGGCGATTTGAAAATTGCGAAAGAAACTGAAGGTGTAGATATAATTATCGGAGGCCATTCTCACACCACTATTGATGGTGTTAATAAAGAAGATAACGGTGGAGTTAATAAATTAAATCTTGTTAAATCAAAACGTAATGAACCTGTATTTATTACTCAAGCCGGCAGTTTAAATAAATATGCAGGATTTTTAAATGTAGAATTTGATGACAAAGGTGTTTTAAAAGAAGATAAAATTCAAAATAAATTGGTAAATCTTGATGGTTTTGAAGAAACAAAATCAGTAAATACTCTAATGGAAAAATATCTTGGCAAAAATGAAACTCTTACAACTGTAAAAGGTTCATATAATCCTCAAGGTTCTTTTGCTGAAAGAATAGCTCCAAATCCTGTTCATGAACATTTTGGAAAAGCTATGCTTGAAAAATATCAAGATAAAGGTGTTAAAGTTGCATTGTTTGGAGCACCAACATTAAGAGGTGGTATTGAAGGTAAAATAACTACTTATGATGTTAAATATTCTATGCTTCCTTTTGATTCGGAAGTCGGTGTGATTGATGTAACGGAAAAAGAACTTGTAAAATTATTAAATGCTAATTGGAAAAATTATCAACCAAAAAATATTCCTGATATTTGTAGAGCTTCAGGCATGAGTTTTAGTGCTTCAACTCAATCAAAATTAAACAAAGACGGAGAAGAAGTATTTGTTGATAACATAAAACTTGACGATAATACAACAATTGATGCTTTAAATCCATCTGATAGAAAAATTAAAATTGCAGTTGATAAGTATACTTTACAAACAAAATTACCTGAAAAATTAAATGAATTCGTAGAAGATTCTACTGAACAAGAAATTTTTATTGATTATTTGAAATCTAAAAAAGAAATATCAACAGAAACAGAAAATAAATTCGTTTTTAAAAAGTAATTTTTGTAAAAATTTATTACAGATCTTGATATGTCTGAAATCGTATCAGGCTAAAATACTTTATATACATGTAAAAGATTAGAGAGTGTATATTTTATGACGCAGCAATTTGGAACGTTAATAAAATACAATAAACAGGATATGTATTATCTGAATAAAAACGATAAGCGTATGCGGTTTAATAATGGCGGCGATCCGATATATTTTGTTTTCAACTATATTGAAAATCGTCCTATACATCAGCTTGCGAAAGACTTTGTAAAAGAAACATTTGATGAAATTGCAAATTTCGTTTCAAAAGCTGTAAGATGATTTTATATTGAATCAATATAATATTTGCAAAAGCCTCAGATATCTGAGGCTTTTGTTCTTATATTCTCAAATCCAGTAATAGATTTAAAGGCAATTTTCTAAAAGAAAAATACTTAAATAAGTATAAGGAAAATTATATTAAAGTAATAGCATTTCTTATTGTGGGCTGAAAGTCGGTCTGCATAGTTCTTTTGAACAAATTGTTAAGAAATGCGAATTTTTATGCAATAAAAAAAGCAATTTTTTAATAGAAATTAACTTTATATAAATGTAAGAGAGATTAAAGAGAGATAAACGAGATGACAGAATTTGGAACATTAATCAGTCAAAATAGAGAAAACTTAGTTTATCTAACAAAAAAAGACAAAAGAATGAGATTCAACAATTCTAAAGATCCGATTTATTTCATCTTTGATCATATCGAAAACAGACCAGTATCAGTATTAGCAAAAGAATTTGT
>CACZSH010000072.1 GCA_902783785.1 uncultured bacterium
TGATAATTCAATTGTGTTAGAAAGAGTTAATTCAGCTCTGTTTAACATTGTTCTTGTATTTTCTAAAGTCATTTCTTCAGAAACATAACCTTCTGTTTGAATTAAATCAATATTTAACATTTCTAATTCTCTTGCTAATGAAATTTGGTCATTAATAGAGATTGAACCAGGAATAGTTACAGAGAACATAACTTCTGATCTGTGTTCTTCAATCATAGAAAGAGTTTCACGAACTAAACTTAAAACTTCCATAGAAGAGAATGAACGACCTTCTCTGTATAATGCATCAAAGTTTCCTAATTCAATTGCATCAACGTGGTGAACATTAACAGCTTCAGCTAATTCTGAAGGGTTTACAGATGAAGCAAATAAAGCGATTGATGAATGTGCAGATTCAATCATTTCTCTAACCATAGTTAAAACTTGTCTGTTAGCAGATACATCAACAGCATCAGCACCTGCTTCCATTGCAGATGAAACAACCATTCTTACTCTGTCTAAGTCCATATTATTAATACCAGAAATAATTTTTAAAGCTCTTCTTTCACTTAATGCTCTTCTAAAAGTTTCAATGTTTCTCATAATTTCTCCTTTCCTACCATATTTTCAAATTATGATTATTTTTTCAACTGGATTATAAATTAAAAAAATAATAATTTCAAGAATAATACTAAAATTTGTTACAAAGGTAGTAACATTTTTTATAAAATATTTTATAGTAAATTTTATTAATAGGGAGGATTATATGAATTTAATAAACATAAAAAAGCTTTATATCGTATTATTTACTATGATTTTGGTAAGTTTAAACCCTATATTTGCATATAATGAAGAAGAATCAATAACAATAGCTGTTTATGAAAAAATAAATCCTGCAATAGTAGCTATTGATGCAGAACTAAAAATAGGTGTATCGGGGGGAACAGGATGTATAATAGATTCAAACGGAATAATACTTACAAGTAAACACGTTATTGACGGAAGCAAAAAAATAGACGTAACAACATATGACGGAAAAACTTACTCCGCAACAATTATTCCAACTAAAAATAAAAATAGTGATTTAGCGTTAATAAAAATAAATCCTAAAACACAGTTAAACATAATAAAATTGGGTAATTCAGACACATTAAAAGTCGGACAAAAAATACTAGCCATAGGCAATCCGTTCGGGTTTTCAGGAACATTAACACAAGGCATTGTTTCTCGAATAGATTTGGCAAAAAATAAAATTCAAACTGATGCAGCAATAAACCCAGGTTGTTCAGGCGGACCAATTTTAAACACAACAGGTGAAGTTGTAGGAATTAGTCAATCAATATACAATCCGGATAATAACATTTCAAACATAGGTATAGGTTTTGCAATACCGTCAGACGAAGTCAAAAGATTTATTGCACAAAATATTAAACAATAAAAAAGACCGTTTAAGCGGTCTTTTTTGTAAAATTAACAGAAAGAAGAGAATGAAGACTCTCCTCCACCGGAAGCTACAGAACCTGCGGATTCACAACCTCCTGCAGAAGCTAACGAACCTGCTGATTCGCCGGCACATGCCAAAGAACCTGCTGACTCGCAAGCCAAAGAGCCTGCCGATTCACAAGCTAACGAACCTGCTGATTCATATTGCGAATAATCAATTTGCGGCGCAAACGGATTTGAAGAAACAAATTCGTCTACTTGACTATTACTCGATAACAATCCGCCTGAAGATTGGCTAACAAATGCTAAAGAACCTGCCGATTCCGTATTTGTACTAGCTAATGATCCTGCTGATTCTGTATTATTACTCATCGATGCTGTATTGCCTTGGGATGATAAATTCAAATTAAAGCTTAATGCCATGCATACACTCCTAAAATCCTCTTACATTAATATAAAAACATTTAGATTTATCCAATTTCAGTGTTAATACTTTTTGTTACATTAGTTAATATTTGTCTAAAGCGCACGTTTAACAACCATTTTCATCTTTAAATATAAACTAAAAAAAATAATTTTAAACATGCTTTAACGATAAATCAAAAGTATTTGCACATGCCACAATAGCACTTGTAGAGATTATATCAACACCTGTTTTCGCAATATCATCCAATCTTTCATACGTTATATTTCCGCTAGCTTCTACAATTGCTTTTTTATCAATCAAACCTACGGCCTTCTTCATATTTTCCAAAGACATATTATCAAGCATTATTATATCAACACCAACATTTAAAGCTTCTGCAACCTGTTCTAAAGTTTCGCATTCAACTTCAATTTTGTGTGTATGAGAAAGACTTTTTCTTATTTTTTCAACAGCATTTGAAATAGAACCAGCATACGTAATATGATTATCTTTAATCATAACGCAATCAGATAAATTAAATCTATGAGGAGAAGCTCCTCCAACCATAACTGCGTATTTTTCAAACAATCTGAAACATGGCGTTGTTTTACGAGTATCAGTAATTTTAATCCCGTATTTATCAAGAATCTTTTGATATTTGCCTGTTAAGGTTGCAATACCGCTCATTCGTTGGAGATAATTAAGTGCTGTTCTTTCACCAATTAATAAAGTTGAGGCATTACCTTCTAATTCAGCAACAATATCACCATTTTTAATTTCATCCCCATCTTTAAAAAAGAATTTTATTTTAATATCATCTGATAACTCTTTAAAAACTAATTCAAAAACTTCCAGCCCGCATATAATACCATTATCTTTTGAGATTAAATTTAGCTTTAAACTTTTATTTTCTGTCAAAATATCAGTTGTAATATCTATAAATCCTATATCTTCCTTCAACGCATTTTGAATATGCTCTTTGACCATAAATTTATTTAACAAAAACCAATTCTCCTTTTTCATTTACTAATTGACTGTGTTCAGCAATATCATTTTGCATTAAATAATCAGTTCTATAATGAGCGCCTCTTGATTCTTTTCTCATAAGCGCAGAATCAATTATTAATTCTGAATTTAATAACATATTTTTAAATTCATACTCTGCTATATTTGCACATTTAACTTCACGTAAAAATTTTGTTTTTAAAGTCTGTATTCCTTCTTTAGCAACTCTTAACGATTTTTCATTTCTAATAATAGATACGTTATTCCACATAATATTTTTCAATTCTTTTTTTAAAATACTAACATCATACTGAACAAAGCCCAATTCTTTAGAATACTTTGCAACAACTGTATCGTGAATATTTCTTTCTATATCTGGAATAGACATATCAGAATTAACTAATTTTTCACATAAGTGATATGGAATCACTAAACATTCCAAAAGTGAATTACTTGCCAACCTGTTTGCACCATGCAAACCAGTAGATGAAACTTCGCCAATCGCATACAAACCTTCAATTGAAGTTTTACCTTCAAGGTTTACTTTTACACCACCCATTGAATAATGAGCAGCTGGAAAAACAGGTATATAATCTTTGCTAATATCAATACCGTTTTCCAAACATATTTTAGAAATAGTAGGAAAACGTTTATCTAAAACATCTTTATCAATTATAGTTGCATTTAAATACACATTATCCAAGTTATTTTCATTCATTTCATTAAAAATAGCTCTGGCAACAATATCACGAGGAGCAAGTTCCAAATTTTCATGATACTTACTCATAAATTCAGAACCATCACTATGACAAAGTTTAGCTCCTTCACCTCTAACAGCTTCGCTAATTAAAAAATTACACTCCGGTAAATTTAAAGCTAAAGCCGTTGGATGAAATTGTATAAATTCTAAATCTTGAACGACAGCACCCGCATTATAAGCCAAAGCTACCCCGTCACCAGTAGCAACAGAAGGATTTGTTGTATACGGATATAATTGACCCATACCACCAGTTGCAAGAATAACATGTGATGTATTAAATTTAATATATTCATTTCTGTTTTCATTGTATGCGATAAGACCGTCACAAGATTTATTATCAGAAATCAGTAACTCTACAGCCATTGTGTTTTCATAAATAGTAATTTTAGAATTACGAAAAACGTTTTCGACTAAAACATCTTCCATAATTCTACCGGTTGCATCCCCACCTGCATGAAGAATTCGCTTAACACTATGTGCTCCTTCAAGAGTAAAATTAATATTTCCACTATTATCACTATCAAAATTTACACCATGCTCTATCAAATCTTTTATAACTGTTTCAGAGCTTTCGGAAATATACTTAACTGCGTTAAAATCGCTTAACCCTGCACCGGCTTTTATGGTATCCGAAATATGGGAAGAATGAGAATCCTCAGTATTTTCACTCATAACTCCAACTATACCGCCTTGAGCAAAATGAGAGTTGCACTTTTTTATTTCTGATTTTGTTATTAAAGATATATTGTAAACATTTGAACAATTTTCAGCTAATTTCAAAGCACAATACAAACCAGCAATACCACTACCAACAATTACAACTGATGAATTTATACATTCCATATCAAATACCTTTTATATAAACCAAAAGCGAGCTAGTAAAAGCCCGCTATAAAAAATCATACTAATATCTTTCCAAATATTTATCCAATTCCCATTGAGAAACATATGTTCTAAAAGAATCCCATTCTTTATGCTTTGTTTCAGTAAATTCATTGTATACATGTTCTCCCAAAGCAGTTTTTGCGACTTTTGAATTTTCTAAGAAATACAAAGCCTCTGCTAAACTTCCCGGAAGAGAATCTATTTTCTTTTTCTTTCTTTCTTCAGGTGTTAAGGCGTAAATATTAGCTTCAACTTGTTTTGGAGGCTTAATTTGATTTTTAACACCATCAACACAAGCACCTAAAATAACTGCAAATGCCAAATAAGGATTACAAGAAGGGTCAGGAGAACGAAGCTCAACCCTTGTCGCATTACCTCTTTTTGCAGGTACTCTTAATAGGGCACTTCTGTTTGCCAAAGACCAAGCCAAATAAACAGGAGCTTCATAACCCGGTACCAAACGTTTAAAACTATTTACTGTCGGATTTGTAACGGCAGTAATACCTTTAACATGCTTCAACATACCACCTATTGAATACATCGCAATATCAGATAATTGAGAATCAGTTTTTGGATCATAAAAAGCATTTTTACCATTCTTAAATAATGAAACATTACAATGCATACCAGATCCGTTAATACCATAAATAGGTTTAGCCATAAATGTTGCATGCAAGCCATATTGAGCAGCTATTGCTTTTACGGCAATTTTAAATGTAGCAACATTATCTGCTGCCGTTAATATATCAGCATATTTAAAGTCTATTTCATGTTGACTATCTGCAACTTCATGGTGAGAAGCTTCTATATCAAATCCCATTTCTTGAAGAGTTAAAACGATTTCAGCTCTTATATCTTCACCTAAATCATCCGGACCAATATCATAATATCCGGCTTTATCCACAGTTAGTGTTGTAGGATGATTATTTTCATCACGTTTAAATAAGAAAAACTCAACTTCAGGCCCCATATTCATTGTATATCCAAGGTTTGCCGCATCAGTCATCATTCTTTTTAAATTACAACGAGGGCACCCTTCAAATGGAGTTCCATCTGCATTATGAATATCACAAATTAATCTTGCAGTATTTGTTCCGTCAAATTCTCTCCACGGTAAAATTCTAAATGTATTTTTATCAGGGAAAAATAACATGTCTGAAGTTTCTATACTTCTAAAACCTTTTATTGAAGAACCATCTAACATCATTTCATTTTCTAAAGCTTTATCAATATGTTCAGACGGAATTGTTAAACTTTTAACTTGTCCGTTTATATCAACAAATTGCAACTCAATAAATTTAACATTTTTTTCTTTTATAGTCTTTTTTATATCTTCTTCTGTTATATCTTTTCCATCTAACGGAACATGTTTAAATTCTTTCATAAGAATCTCCTATTTTTTAATCTTTCATCTACAACTTTAGCACAAAATAAACAGGTTTTATATAAATTTAATAAAATAATAAATCATACAAAATTATGATTTAAATTTCTTAACATATTGTTAATATAATACCATACTCCTTAGAGACAACGATACACATATCCCTAATCATTAGCTATGCACATTGGTACATAGCTTTTTTTTATACAAAAGTATGATATAATGTAGCAAATGAAAGAGTTGAACTTAAGAGAGTTAGTAAAATATAAAAAACTACCCTTTAACATATACAATGAAAAAGGGCATATTTTAATGTACACAGGAGATCTTTTGACTCCTGGTAAAATTCTTGAATTAAAAGAAGCAAAATTTTTAATATACGATGAAAATTTTGAAAAAAAATCTCTTGAAGCAAGAGAAAACCCTCTTGTAATCAAAAGAAAACAGCAGAAAGAATCCTCTGTTGAATATTCAAGAAAATTTTTCAATGAAATACAATCCAATGAAGCTTCAAACAAAAATATAAGTGATATTCCAACTTATATAAAAGACAGAGTTAATGATTATACCGTAACAAGAGATTTAAAAATAAATAAAAAATCTGTATTTTCATCCGAATTACAATTATCCCTTAAAGAAATATACAAAGATATACAGGAAGAACTGGAAGTAAGAAATTACCCTATTGCTCAAACAAAATTTATAAAATTAATGAATTTAATAGACAATGAATTAACAAAAAATCTGTCTTCAATAACTCACTTATCACAACTAAAACTATTTGGAGAATACAAAAATTGTCATGCTTTGAATGTCGCATTAATATCAGCTTTTATTGCAACAAAAAACCAAAAAATAAATGTTGATATAAAAGATGTAATTCTAAGCGGATTAATGCACGATATCGGCAAGACAAGAATAGACCAAAACATAGCTTACAAAAGTGTTTTATACATACCGGAACAAGCAGAATATGAAAAACATGTAATTATAGGTTATAAAATAGTAAAAGAAATATTTAAACTTGGTAATACAATTGCAAGACCAGCACTCGAGCATCACGTAATGCTCGACGGAAGCGGTTTTCCAAGTGGATTAGCTTTGGATAATATAACTGAAATAAGTAAAATTATTGCCATTATAAATTATTATGACAAATTAACATTTAACAGAACAGCAAATGTAATTGAATACAATTATGAAGCCGGCAAAATTTTACTAAATATTGGTGCAAAAAAATACAATACAGAGTTAATATACGATATATCGAACAAATATATATTAAATGACACCTCAAAACTTTCAGAATTAATAGAAGAAAAAGCATTGTAATCTCTATTTTTTTTAGCTAAAATTTTAATAAAGAGAGGTTTTCATGAAAATAGAAACAAAAAATCTTGTAAAAATATATGGCGACAGAAGTGTTGTTAATGACGTATCTTTCGAAGTTAATAAAGGCGAAGTGGTATGTCTTCTAGGGCCAAACGGAGCAGGTAAAACTACAACTTTTTATATGGTAGTAGGACTTGTAAAACCTAATAAAGGTCAGGTTCTTTTAAACGGAACCGATATTTCAACATGGCCAATGAATATCAGAGCAATTAACGGTATTGGATATTTACCTCAAGAAGCATCTATATTCAGAAAATTAACAGTTGATGACAATATAAAACTTGTATTACAAATGAATAACAAGCTTACAGAAGATGAAAAGAAACGTAAGCTTGAAGAATTATTAGATGAATTTGGAATGACAAGATTAAGAAGCTATACAGGTATTCAATTATCAGGTGGAGAAAGAAGAAGAGTAGAACTTGCAAGAGCTTTAGCGGCAAGTCCTGATTTTATATTACTTGATGAACCTTTTACCGGTATTGACCCTATTGCTATTGGAGAAATTAAAGATAATATAAGAAAATTATCTGAGGATAAAGGTCTTGGAGTCTTAATTACAGACCACAATCCAAAAGCCACTTTATCAATTACAGATAGAGCCTACATAATTTTCGACGGAAAAATAAAAATTCAAGGTAAAAGCGAAGAAGTTGCAGTTGATCCTGTTGCAAAAGAATTCTACTTAGGAAAGGATTTTGCATTGTAATATGAATAAAAAGCCATTAAAAATTACTATATATGATAAATATATTTTTAACCAGCTTTTAATGGCGACTTTTGTTGCAATTTTATTATTTGTAATAGTTTGGATAGCACCTGAGATTTTATTAAACACTATAAAACTTACAATTAATGGAATTTATACACCTAAAGAAGCTATTTTAGTACTTTTACTGGAATTACCAAAAATTTTAGGAAAAGCTCTCCCTGTTGGGCTTTTGTTAGGTACATTATTTACTTTTGATAAATTAAGCAAAGATTCTGAATTAACAATATTTAGAGCAATTGGTTTATCTTTTAAAAGAATCCTTGTACCTGTTTTAGCTTTGAGCTTAATAGGTACAATGTTGTGTTTCATAACTTACGACAAACTTATCCCAATTGCAGAACAATATCAAAATAGTATGAGTAAATATCAACCAAGTATTCAATATATTTATACAAAAAAAGATGAACAAAGTATTCCTCAACAAAGTATAGTAGTTTCTCAATATAATGATGGCAATATGGAAAAAATTATTGTACTTGATTTTTCAAAACAACTATATCAGGATTTACACGGACTATCTAATATTTACATAGCAAAAACAGGAAAAACAAAAGATAATTATTGGGAATTATATGATATAACACGTTATAATATATCCAGAGAAGGAATTTATACTGATATTGCAAAAATAAAAAGCATGAAAATTCTGGAAGGAACAGATGCAAAAAATGCAGAAACGTTAATTGTAAATTCTGCAAAAAGAGATAGAGAGTTTACAAACGGAGAATTAAGAAAATATATTAATCTATTGAAAAAAGAATCGCTGGATGAAGATTATAGATTAATGTTAAATAAATACTTCCAAAGATTTTTCCATCCTTTTGTATGTATTTTACTTGCGGTAATGGGAGCTCTGTTAGGGTTTTCAAAGCCAAGAGAACAAAGGCTTGTAGGTTTTACAATTGCTATTGCCTGCATATTTGTTTACTATATAACATTACCATTTTTTGATTTGCTTGCGGAAAAAGGAGTTTTGCATCCATTTTTAACAGCAAGCATTCCACCTATTGCATTTCTTTTTGCAATTTTAGGATTCTATAAGGCAAAGGACTTATAATGATGAAAAAGATATTTCTACTTTTAATAATAAGTTTATTCATACCAAACATAGCCTTTGCAGATAATATTGGTATAACTTACGATAATGGGTTTTATCATATAGTTTTGAACGGAAATAAAATAAAGAAAAAGATAGAATTTGTTCAAAGCGATAAACTCATTACAAATAAAGAAATCCATTACAAGTACAAATCAAAATTAACAATAAATACAGGATTTTTCGATTTAAAAAATCAACAAACAATATCCTACGTTGTAAACAAGAAAAAACTAATAGCTGATCCGACAAAAAATTATTCACTAATGAACAACAAAGAACTTGCACCATATATGGGAAAAATTTTGAATCGTTCGGAATTAAGAATAATAAAATGCGGATTAAAGTACAAATATGATATTGCAAGACACAATGAACCCGTTTGCAAACATTGTAAAATAATAGCTTCAGCACAAGGCGGACCACAAATTTTACCGGTAAAGAATTTGGATAAAAATTTGCAAGATGAATTTTTTATCGTAAAAAAGGGTAATAAAGTTGTAAGACAATCAGCATCAGTTCTTTTTAGAACAGCAAGAACCGTTGTAGGCATAAAAAATGATGAATTGCATATTTTAATATTTCCGACAGATTGCGCAAAAACCATGAGTGAAGTGGCAATAATATGCAGAAATTTAGGATTTGAAAAAGCAATGGCGTTTGATGGCGGAAGTTCTACATCACTGGACTACAAAAGTATCCACGTTGTATCTACACAATTCAAAGGCGATACCGGAAGAAAACTTAAATCTTTTATGATTGTTCGATAAAGGCTTACTTAACATCCGTAAATTCAGCTTTTACAAGGCATAATTCTTCATCAGTCGATTTATTCTTAACAGAAATTATTGCTATATTATCATCAATTTGAACCTCTGAAAGAACGGTATTACCATATTGAATTTCTTTTTTATAAAGCATATCAAGTGTTTTTATTTTATATTTATCCTTAAACTCTTTTGGTAAAGCCTCAAATGCCCAAACAATATAGTTCATATTATTAACATGCTGGTTTACATCAATATCATCATAGCGAACTTTAAACTCTTCACTATAATCAACTCTTTCTAGCGGATGAATTTTTTCAAACGATAAATCATCTTCTCTTTTTTCCATTTTAAACATAAATGAAAAAATATCAGCAGGAGAAATCATTGATTTATCATCCATATTAACAAGAGCCCATTGACTGATAACACGACCAATTAATTCCTTATTTTCAGTATTATAAAGTTCAAAATCACGTAAAGCAAAAAGTTTATTATATCCTCGTGCTTCTGTTCTAATCAAAATGTTTTCAATATTTTTTGGATAATCATTAAATTCCATATGATATTTTAATAAAAACCATCCAAGATTGTGAGTAACAACAGCATCATAACCAAAACCACCTTCATCAGCAGCAAACGTTGCCAAATCCTGTAAAAAATTCAACAAAGCAGAAGGTTTTAAAACCTTCTGATAATCCATTTCGCTATATCTTATATTAAATTCTCTTTCTTTAAAAAATTTTGATGTCAAATCTATCATAACCAAATCCTCGTTTCACAATGAGTTATAATACTCTTTAATAATATTTGTGTCAACCTCAATATTAGGACTTTCACAAACCACAACGCCCTTAATATCAAAGGTTTTAAATGCTCTTGCTAAATCTTTATAATTCATATCAGCTTCTTCAAAATTCAAATGATGTTTTTCACCTTTAGCTCCATAAGCAATACCCGCAATGTGCGCATGAAAATTATTTAAAGCATAAGAACCTATTTCAGTACCAATTCGCTCTAAAACTCGGCAAAATTCATCATAAGTATTATATTCTCCGTTAGTACGTGCATGTAAGTGGGCAAAATCGACGCAAGGAAGTACTTGAGCAAATTCATTAGACATTTTTATAATTTCATCCAAATCTCCCCATTGTGTAGCTTTCCCTGTTGTTTCAGGTCTAATCCAAATTTTGTTATTTTCTTCTTCTAAGTGATTACAAATAGTTGTTAAATGTTGTTTGACAGTATTATATGTTTTTTCTTTATCGTCGCCCAAATAATATGCAGCATGAAAAACTATACTATACCCGCCAAAATCATTTGATACTGTTGCAGTTTCAATAATTCTTCTTATACTTGCTTCAATTTTATCAGGTTCTTTTGCATTTAAATTGATAAAAAATGGTGCATGAGCAGTAAAAATAAACTCCTTATTATTTTTAATCAAAACTTCTCTACTCACATCAGAAATTCTGACACCTCTTACGAATTCAACTTCCAATCCATTAAGTCCCATATTATTTAGGACTTTCAAACCTTCTTCATAAGAAGATTTTTTAGCACTTGCAGGAATACCTGCTGTCAAAAAATTTAATTTATCCATATTTATATTTTCCCTATGAATTCTTCCCCTACTTTTGGCTGCACTATTTCGATAAATTTCTTTGAATTACACACAAAGAAACTACCAAATTGAAGCATCGTTGGAATTACATAACCATTTTTACAAGCAATAAACATTTTATTATTTTCAATTTTTTCTATATGACCTAAAGGAACAGTTGATGGCTTAAAATCATATGCGGTTTCAACCCAATAAATTTTAACATGTATACCTCTAAACATACACGAAGCATTTAGAAATGGGTTTAAAGCTCTAACAAAACGCTCTATTTCATCCGGTTTTTTATTAAAATCTATAAATAAATCTTCATCACTTATACCATTACCTACAGGATAAACACCTTCAGGTTGTTTTTCTCTATTTAAAACACCCAGTTCATAATTTTGCAATACTTCAACAAGCATTTCCAAACCCATAAAATTAGTTTTATTAAACAAAGTACCCATTGTTTCATTTTTATTAATATTAAATTTCTTTTGAAGTAAAATATCACCTGTATCAAAACCTTCATCCATCAAATGAAGCGTAACCCCTGATTCTTTTTCATTATTCATAATTATTGCACTATAAGGGTTACCACCACGATATTTAGGTAATAAAGAAGGATGAACATTAACAAAACCGTCTTTTGGAATATCCAACATTACTTTTGGAATTTTGTAATTAAATGAACAAACAACAGCAATATCAATATTTAAAGATTTCAAAGTACTCAAAAAAGTTTCATCTTTTAAAGAATCATATTCAATAAAATTTAAGTTACGTTCAAGAACATATTCTTTAAAAGCAGAATAAGTATTATGCGATTTTTTGGGTCCTAAAACACCAACGATATTAATACCTTCTTTAAAAAGTCCATCAAGACAAACATATGCCATATCAGGAATACCAACAAATAAGACTCTCTTTTTATACATAATATTTCACCAATTTAATAATTACTTTGAACATAAATTTTATTTTTAATCATCTCTTCTAAAATTTCAGCTGTGTTAGCAACGTAATTTTTGCATAATTCACGACGCTCTGCAGAACCCTTATCTAAACCATGAGATAAAATTTTACAACACGTAGCTTTATTATAAGAAATAAATCTTTTAATTAATTCTTTAGACATAAGCTTAGCATCTTCTTTTTCAAAAATTGAACCAATAACTATTTGAGCCCCCGCCAAAGCACCACAAATACATCCGACAGACATACCACCGGAAAAAGGTGTAGCTAACTTAACCAAATCAACCGAACAATAACCCTTATCAGAAGCTGCTTTAACAATACTTTCCGAACAAGAATACCAATTTTTATAATAATCTAACGCTAAAGTTTTCACTGTTTATCCTAAATTAAAAAATAAGACACCACCTTAGAAGGGATGTCTTATTTTTTTACTTATACACAAGCTGTATATTTTTCAGCTTTTTGTTTAATACAATCTGCCATATCAGTTTGTTCCCATGGAACATCAATATCAGTTCTACCCATATGACCATATGCAGCAAGTTTTTGATAGAATTTACCACCATTTTTTGCAGGTAAACCACGTAAATCAAATTTTTTGATAATGCCAACAGGTTTTAAATCAAAAGTTTCTTTAACGATATCAGAAATATTATCATCAGAAATTTTACCGGTACCGAATGTATCAACTAAAATTGAAACAGGTTCAGCAACACCAATTGCATATGCAAGTTCAATTTCACATTTATCAGCAAGACCAGAAGCTACAACATTTTTAGCAACATATCTTGCAGCATATGCAGCAGAACGGTCAACTTTTGTCGGATCTTTACCTGAAAAAGCTCCGCCACCGTGTCTTGAATATCCGCCGTATGTGTCAACGATTATTTTTCTACCTGTTAAACCTGCATCACCTTGAGGACCACCTATTACAAATCTTCCTGAAGGATTAACTAATATAACTGTATTTTCATCAGGCTTAATAGATTCTTTTTTAAATACATAATCTATAACATGTTCTTTAATATCTTTTTCGATAATAGCTTGAACTTTTTCATTATCACTTTCTGTTCCAATTACAGGATCATGTTGAGTAGAAATTAAAACAGTATGTATTCTTGAAGGTTTACCATCAACATATTCAACAGTAACTTGAGATTTACCGTCAGGTCTCAAATAATCAACAATACCTTTTTTTCTTACTCTTGATAATCTGTAAGACAATTTGTGAGCCAAACTAATTGGTAACGGCATTAATTCTGGGGTTTCATTACAAGCATAACCAAACATAATACCTTGGTCACCGGCACCAATGTTTTCAGTCTCATCAGAAGATGTAGAAGCATTTGTGTCTCTTGCTTCAAGAGCTTTATTAACACCGCCTGCAATATCAGTAGACTGTTCGTCAATACTCGTTAAAACAGCGCAAGTTTTATAATCAAAGCCTCCGCCATTTTCTCCCTCATATCCAATATTTTTTATAGTATTTCTAACAATTTGAGGAATATCAACATAACAATCTGATGTTATTTCTCCACAAACTAAAGCCATACCAGTTGTTACAGTAGTTTCTGCAGCAACACGAGAAGATGGACTTTTAGTTAAAAATTCATCAAGTATAGCATCTGAAATTTGGTCACAAACTTTATCAGGATGACCTTCTGTTACAGATTCAGATGTAAATAAAAAATTTTTTGATACCATTTCTTTCTCCTTAATTTATACTACTACCGGTAAGTCTTTTATTTCCAACCCGGTTTTTCT
Source organism: uncultured bacterium (assembly GCA_902783785.1). Classification (GTDB taxonomy): domain Bacteria; phylum Cyanobacteriota; class Vampirovibrionia; order Gastranaerophilales; family Gastranaerophilaceae; genus UBA791. The sequence continues at coordinate 14,235 of CACZSH010000072.1, forward strand.
TATCAATAAAAGAATAAATCAAATTTACTAAAAATGCAAATTTTTGCATAATAAAATAAAGGGGTACTAATAAGTACCCCAGAAATCCAACTATCACAAATCATAATATATAAAAATTATAAAGATTTACCCCAAATATCAGCAAACTTTGAGCCAGAACTTTGAGTATCAACTGACATAGTTACATTGCTTGGAGTAAATACAAATACCATATCTCCAACTTTTTGAGGTTTACCGTTTAATGCGTGAGCAGCACCACAAACAAAGTCAATTGTTCTTTGAGATTGGTCTTTGTCTAACAAATGTAGATTTAATACTACAGTTTTTCTATCAATTAAATTTTGTACAATCGAACTTGCTTCACTAAAAGAATGAGGTTCAACAATAACCACTTCATAAGCACTTCTACTAAAGCTTGGATGTGAAACAACATTTGATTCAGCTTTTCTATTATTTTTATTATTAACAGGCATTGGAGCTAATGCTAAATTGTCATCTGTAACATATTCATCACCGTCATCTACCATATCTGTAAAAATATCATCACCTTCACGTGATTCCATACCTTGTGTTAAAAAGTCTACTATACCTCTAATACCATCTGTAATTGCCACTAATTTGTCCTCCAATATGATTTAACTAAATAATTTTCTACCTATACGTACCCAAGTAGCTCCGTTTGCAACTGCAATATCGTAGTCATTACTCATACCCATTGAAATATCATTTAGTTTAAAATTAAATTTTACTTCTAATTCCTGTTGAAAGTTCTTTACATCTTTAAACAACTCTGCAAGTTCCTGCTTTGAATCAGTATAAGGTGCAATATTCATTAATCCAATAACAGATAATCCTTTTAAATCAATAATGGATTGAAATGCATCAATAAGACCTTGTTTATCAAAACCAAATTTTTGTTCTTCGTTAGCATTATTCAACTGTAAAAACACATTTTGAACTTTTCCAATTTTTAACGCTTCTTCAGAAATCAGGTTTGCTATTTTTAGAGAATCAACTGAATGAATATAATCAAAATTTTTAACTACTGCTTTTACTTTGTTGGATTGAAGGTGTCCTATAAAATGAAATTTAGAATTTTCTTTCACATAAGAAGGAAGTTCCTCAATTTTTCTAATTGCTTCAACAGCTCTTGATTCACCAAAATGTCTTAAGCCTGCTTCATACGCACTAAGCATTACATCTTTATCGTAATACTTCGTTACAGCAATGATATTCACGGTATAAGGTACGATTTTTTCTTGTATTTGTAACAGATTGCTTTTTATTCTTTCAATCATAAGGGATATTTACTCCTACAAGAAATGTCCTTAACGAACATATTTCAATTATATGATATGTTTCATGTTTGGACAAGAAATTGTTTTATTTAACTTTTTACCTCCTTTATATTTTTGCCGAAAACCATGTCTGCACATGGTTTTCACCATGTTATTATCATCCTATATTTTACTTAATGTTTCTTAATATTTATTAGCTACCTAAGTATGTTAAAGTTTCTAAAATATCAGCAGAAGTACCAAACACACGAGAATTAGCTTGAATAGCACGTTGAGCCATAATCATATTTGAAAGTTCACGAGCCAAGTCAACGTTAGAACCTTCTAAACCACCTGTTTGTACTTGCCCCATACCCATGGCTCCACCTACCGCATAAACAGTTGCACCTGAGTTTGGACCAATAGTCCATAGGTTATTATTTCTAGAAACTAAACCTGCTTCATTTGTTACGGTTGCTAATTGTAATACAAAACCTGAAGTCTCAGCAATATTTTGATTTACATCTATCTTATCTGCACCACGAATAACAACACCGGTTGCAGTTGTATATTTCCACTCAAATGTATTATCGTTTTCGTTTGCCTCAACTGTTAATTTATCACCATTTGAATATGTAGCCTCAATTGTACCGTCATTTGCAACAGAATAACTTTCAAGATTTACAGCTTCACTTAGTGCTGCAACAGGTTCAATTTGAACAGTATAGTCTAAAACTTTTGATTTATATATACCATCAGAAGATTGTTCAGCAGAAGCGAGTCTTGTAGCTTCCAAGAAATTTGAAGTTCCGGCAGAAAATTTCAATTTTGGATTTACTTGTTCAGTATCGGTTTCATTATTATAATCATTTCCGCCATATGTTATCTTGTATTCAACACCAGGAGTTCCTGAAACGCTTTGAACAGTATAAGAACCCGCCGGTGCATAAATTGTCCCATCAGATTTATACAAAGGAGTTCCGCTTACGCCAGACCAATAGAATGTACCACCATCAAATTCATAGCAGTTAACAGCCTTACCTGTATCCTGAGCAACAATTTCAACTTGTTTTGCTATAGTAACATTATATGGTGGTTGTGCTTTAAAAGATATTGTACCATCACTATTAGCATTAACAACTATATGTTCACTCATTTTACTAGTAGAAGAATAATCTTCGTTAGCCAAAGCTGCATTAAATTTTGATACAAGTCTGTCAACATTACCTTCTAAATCTTCAGGTTCAATTTCAAACTTGACAGTCTTTGTAACATTATTGTCAGTATAAGTAGCAAAGAAAGTACCGGTCGTAATAAAAGAATCATTTAAATTATTAACTTGAGTTGCACCCAACTTCTCATTACCCGGAGTAGATACTTTAATTGTTTGAGGAACATTAATTTTTGATTGAGAAGCAGAAGTATTATAAATTTGAGAAGCACCCAAAACATACATACCACTTTGAGTAACCATATTACCATCAGCATCAAGAGTAAACGCACCATCTCTGGTGTAAAAAATTTGACCGTAAGAATCCATAACTGTAAAATAACCATTACCGGAAATCATCAAATCATCAGTTCTTCCTGTTGCAACATAAGTTCCTTCTGTAAAGTTTCTAACAATACTTCCTACTTCTACACCAAGACCGACTTGCATAGGGTTAATACCACCTGTCGTTTTAGTTGGAGAATTACCTGTTGTATAAGTTTTTGAAAATAGATTTTCAAATCTTGTATCAGCAGCTTTAAATGCAGTAGTATTAATATTAGCAACGTTATTTGAAACAACGCTGATTGCCGTTGTTGCGGCGTTAATACCACTCATTGATGTATATAGTGATTGCGACATTTTTCCTCCTATATGTCTGTTTTGCTTATTTTAAACTTTTTACCTATTTATATTTTCTTTGCTAATTTTTCACCGATTTTATGTAAGCTATCGGATAATTTCTTCCATTCACTTTAATTTGTCCTGCACCTGATTCAAATGAAGCCTCATCCACAATGCCGGTTACAGTTGTTTCACCAGTCTTATCTTCAGGATCCATAATAGTTACTTCTTTTCCAAGCAATGTCAATGTTTGAGATATATTTGCCGAAGATGCATATGAATCTGATAAAGACTCTACTAATCCTGATAATTTTTCAACTGCAGAAGTTGTATTTTGAGATGCTTCCAGAGAAGAATATTGTGCCATTTGTGCAAGCCATTCTTGGTTAGACACAGGTTCTGTCGGATCTTGATATTCCATTTCTTTCAACATCAATTGAAGAAACATATTTTTATCTGTCATATCCGTTGATGGTGTTCTTGTTGCTTGTTGCATTGTAGTTTGATTCTTTAACATTGCCACTTGGCTTTGTACTGCTGTCGTCATCTTCCCCTCCGTATATTCCTTAAACTTCTATATCCACATTTCCCGTACCTACGGATATTTTTTCTTCTTCAACAATTTCTGATTCTTCATTTACAGAAATCATTTCATCCTCCGTAGATAACTCTGTAAGCTCATCTTCATTCATTGCAAATTCAGAACTTGAATTTTGTCCATATTGAGAATTTTCATCTCCTCGTCTTTCTCCTGTTCCTGCGAAGTTTTGCTCTTGCGTATTTTCACCATTAAAATTATCTCTTCCGAATGAAAATTCTGATGAGCTTTCACTTGCTGATGCAACTTTTATGCTTACATTATTTACGGTTACACCTTGATTTGCCAATGTTGCTTTAAGACCATCTACACTTCTTTCTAGCATTTCTTTTACTTGGAAATTGTCTGTCAACATCTTCGCTTGTAAACCGTCTTTTCCTTTCATTATTTCTATTGTAATTTTTCCTAAACTTTCAGGTGATAATTGCAATGTAATTTTTTTAGTACCGTTAATATTTTGAGCTTGTATTTTATTGTTTATTTGAGTCAAAATATCATTTTTTGAAATTTCTTTTGGTTGTTCTTCTTGAACTTGTTTTGAATCAACAAATTTTGAAAAATCTTTATTCTGAGTATTTATAGAATCTTTTTTACCATGGTTTTCTAAAGCCATACGTGTAATATCTTCTTGCGCAGAACTTTGACCTAAATTTGCACCATTACCAGAGTTACTACTTGATTCAGTCACAGTCAAATTTAATGCTTCAAGCTTAGCCTCATCCAAACCTGCTTTCGCCATTACATCTCTAAAACTTGTTTTTGTTTCAGTTTTTGTAGTATCAATATTATGCACTTCTTGTATTACATCATCACTAACATTTACTAATACATCGTTATTTATCGTATTATCTTCATTAGTAAATGTATTTACTTCTACACCTTTGTTATTTGAAGTTACTTGAATATCTTCTTCTACAGACTGAGCTGTTACATCTTCTATATCATTATTTGATGAAGCAGATGTTTTTAATTCATCAATTCTAGAATCTTGTTTTTTTACCACTTTTTCTGCAGTTTGATTTTTTGACAAATCAGATATTACATCATTTTTTTCAATATCAATTAATGTTGTATCATTTTTAACATCTGTTTCATTTTTTAAATCAACATCTGTTAAACTTTTTATATCAGATAACGTTTCAGTAACTAATGCCTCTTCACTTTGAACAGTTGTATTAATTTGTTCAATAGAATTTACCGGTAAAACTTCTGTTTCTAAAACATTATTTAATGGTTCAATTACATCAACTTCCACATTTGACATTGTAGTTTGATTTAAAGAATCAATTGTAGATTGGTAAAAAGCATTAATATAGAAATCAGGTTGAATATCCTCTTCAAGATTATCTGTCATTAATAATTGATTTAAATCTTGTAAATCTGTATAACCATCAAAATCTTCTACAATATTTTCCATATTGGATAAATTCAATTCCAAACTTAAATTTGTATTTTCAACATCAGTTTGAGAAACATTCGTTAAATCGGTTGTTGATTTATTATTAGCAACAGTCGTCTCTGATTCTGATTTTACAGTAGAAGAATTAGCAGTTGCGGATGTTTTTTCACTACTTACTGATGTAGCAAATTTTGAATCTTTTACATCTGTAACAGAAGCTGTTTTTTGATTATTTTGAACAGATTTATTTGTCTCTGATGAATAATTTTTTAAATTTATTTTATCATTTTTTGAAGAATTTAAGTCTTTAGTTCCTTGATTAAAAAAATCTCTATTACTACTATTTTGTTTATAGTTATCAGAGCTTAATTTAGAACCTTTATTGTAGTTATTATTCGCTGTAGAAAGAATATCATTAAAACTTTTACCTTTAGAATAAGTTTCGGTATAATTCTTTGAGCCAGAATTCAAATTAATATCAGATTTTGTAGTATTTAATAATAATGTCGTTGTATCTAATAAATTTTGTGTCATATTTCCTCTTTGCCCGTGCTAATTAAACTTAGCTTGATATCTGGTAGTCGTTATGTCGTCTGCTTCTTTTTCTTCTAAATAGTTAATGTGAGCAATAAACTTCTTTTCTTCCTTTTCTTTCAATTTTTCTAAAATTTTTACCTGTTTTAAAGCCTCATTAACTTCTTTTTGCTTAACAAATAAAAGCTTTCTCCAATCTGAAATAATTTTTTCTTGATTTTTTATATCTCCAAATAATTTTGAAATAAAACTTTTATATGTTTGCATTCCTCCAATATCGATTTCGCTTTTGCTATAAATTTCGTTAAGTTCTTCTGTAAGTCTTTCTTGTTTAAGTTTTAATTCTTCAAGCTTTTCTATTTGAACATTTAACCGTTTTATAACTTTAGCCATCTCAAGTCTTTTATCTTCTAAGACTTTGTTTCGCATATCAAGTACCACTTGCAATCTAAATGTAAATTTTTTCAATTAACTTACCTCATTCCTTGCAAATAATACTTTGCTTATAAACACTTTACTAATTTATATATAATTTCACATCATATATATAGTTGATTTGCTTTAATAAATTATAAAAATTTCATACAAACAGATGAAAAAAAGAAATGGCGAAGCCTTTGACTTCGCCATTTCTTTTTGTATTTATTTTCTACTAAGCTACTTTTTTAGCTGCTTTTTCTAATTTTAAAGCTGATTTTTCTTCTGCTGTCAAAACAGGTTTTGCTTCTTGAGTTTTTCTCATTTCTGCAGTAATTGATTTAATTAATTCAGGAATTGTTTTACCTTCTTTTTCAGCTTTTTCAATTTTAATTTCTGAACTGTCTGCTTTTTTAGCAATAATGTCATTAACTTTAGCAAATACTTTAGCGAAATCTTTTTCTTCTTTGCCATTAATCACAACTTTTAAAGGAGTTTCTAAAGTCAAATCTTTCATAGAAATTCCACCACCAGCTGCTTGAGAATGACCTCCGCCACCGAACAATGTTGCAGCAATTTGAGCTAAATTAGATTGACCGCTTGAACGGAATGAGAAACTGTATGTATTTTTATCAGCGATTTGAGAATTTGCATTTAATTCGCCTTGTTTTTGGTTTTGAGTAATCAAAACTGCTAATCTGTCATAATCATATGGAGATTTGTAAGTTGAATAAGCTAAAGCTTTTGCTGACATACCTTCTGTATTTTCTTTAACGCTACCAGGCATTTTTAAAGAAGTTAGAGCTTGTGAACTTTTGAATGCTGAATAAACATCATTAAATTGAACTTTTGAATCTTGTTTTTTAGCTTCTTCAAAAACTTCTTGCATATCATCATAGCTTACAGCTATCATACCTACGCCTAAATCAGCATCCATAATTCTGTTTTTTACTGATTTTTCAAGAACTAAATCTCTTGCACCCATTGTATATGAACCGTCTGCATTTTTAACTCTTACATTTGGTAATTCATAATCAAGGTTCAATCTCATCCATTGTTTATCAATGTCGCTGCCGCCTGCTTTTGCCAATTCACTGTATAACCATTTTGTCATACCTTCAGGTTTATAAGTTGGTCTTTGTGATACAGCTTTTTCATAATCTTTTGAATCATGTGAAGCAACTTTGTCAAATCTGCAAGTGTCTGTTAATGTACCTGCTGAAATACCTGCTACAAATTGTTTTGCACTGTCAACAGAATTTTTAAACATTTTTCCTATCAAACCAGCTTTATCAGCTAAAGCTGTTACAATTTGAGTTGCTGCAGGAACAGTATCAGCTACTAAGAATAAATTATCTTTTTTAACTTTTTCAATATCTAAACCTATTTTTTTAGATTCAGCAGCCCATTCACTTGCTCTATGAGGGTGATGATCAATAAAGATTGTTTTATCTGCTGTTTCAAAATATTTTTTAAAGTTTTTGCTTGTTCTGCCAGGGATTGGAGTATCTAACATGATTACTAAATCATATTTTTTTGCTTTACCATCAATAGCACCTGCGTCAAATGTTTTTGACGGATCTTTTAATCTTGCAGCTTCTTTTTCTAATTTTTCTATTTGAGCTTTTGCTGCTTCACTATTGCTGCGTTTTAATAATTCTACGTTCTTTTCTAATTGATATACGGCAAATCCGTTATAAGGTCTTTTAATATTATCTACACCCGGTAATTTTGCAAAGTTGTTAGGAATTTCATCATCAATAGCCATATCAACGTTTCTTTCAGGGAAAGCACCTTTGATAGCAGCTTGCATTCCTAAAACACAACCAACGGTATCTCCATCAGGTTTGCAGTGACCTAAAACTAAAATATTTTTGTTTTTAGGGTCATTGATTTCTTTTGCGATAGTATCAATTGCTGTTTTTAATTCTCTTACTCTGCCTAAACCTTTCTTTTGACCTTCGATATCAAATATTCTTTCTAAAACTTCTTTTGGAGATGTAGGTTCTTCATATATCGATACTGTTGATGCAATTGTTTTTTTGTCAGAATCAATTAAACCTGTAAATAAATCTTTTGTTTGTTGTCTAACTGCTTCATTGTTACCAACATATTTAAATGCAACTTCTACACCAACGGTAGGGAACGCGCTGTTAACACCGCCATTTACGTTTGTTAATTCAAATTTAAAATTATCTTTTTCCGCAGGATTTGATTCTATTAATTTTGCAAATCTGTTTGTTAAAGTCGAAGGAACTTCACCTAATTTTCCGAATTCTTTATCATTAATACTTAAAACTTTATTTTTATAAATCTTACCGTCTTTTTCGTTTTCAACTATATCAATTGAATAATCAAATTCTTTACCTTCTTTCCAATTGCTGTTAGCTAATTGAACAACTGAATCATCAATTGAATCTTTTCTTCCACCTGCTGTACCTTTTTGGTGAGCCATAACGCCTGAAAGCTTGAAATTTACCGCAGGAACTTCTTTTACAACAGGGTTTTTAAATTGACCTGTAAAAGATACGTGTAGAGCTTTACCGGCACGATTAATATCGATTATTTTATCATTTTTAGTTGAAAAAGTTGCAGTATCTTTAATTTCACTAAATCTGTAAACAGGTTGATTTTTAGTTTCTCTAACACTAGGAATAGTATTATTAACTGATAACGGTAAAACTTTCACTACACAAACCTCCAAATATATATATAAATAAAGTGCATGTTTATTCAATAATTGCGCATTATTGAGTCAATTATTAACAAATATTACAACTAAAACAAGCAGGGATTTTTATTCACCTGCTTGTCTTACATTATTCTTATTATTTACGATTTATTGGAGTACCAACAGAATCAAACACCTCTAATTAGCGATTAAATTTAATTCCGTTTAAGTTTTTTAATTTTGATAAATCAAAACCTTCAGTACTCATTGCTTGACCTGTTGATGGTGTTCCAGCGCCAACAGTATTATATCTTGTTCCGGCTCCGGTTTCAACACCTCCATCAGGCTTTGCTTGCCCTGTAGTATACGTTACAGATGGATTAATCCAAGTACGCATGCCTTCACCAGGAATTGATGTACCAGTAACTGTTAATCCACTAAAGTCCCCAACTGATATTGTTGATGGATCAGCCGATTGTGTTTCAGTACTTCCTCCTTGTTGCATAATCAAACTATTTATTTCAATTTTTAATTGAGAAATCTTAGACTCAATTTCCATTAATTTATTACTAAGTTCTGCTAATTTAGCAGCCTTTTGACCAGTTGTCTTAACACCAAATCCTTTAATACCA
>CACZSH010000073.1 GCA_902783785.1 uncultured bacterium
ACTCAAAAAGAAAATGTTTCTTTTCGTCTCCGTATATTTTATCGGCATAGATTTTTGAAACTTTAGGCTTGAGGGTATTTTTTTGTACAAATTGTAATAAAACTTTACACAACTTGCTAAAGTTCGCACTACTACGTTATTTACAAAAATGTTTTTTAATACAATTCTTATTATTGTTCTTAATATCATATTTTAAGATTATAAGTTTTGAATTGCTTTTGAATCTGAGTCAATAGATTCTTTAAGCATTTTTCTAACTATTTCACCTTGTGTATCCAACATTTTACAAACAGTTTCAATATTTCTAACTTTATTAGAAAGTATTGTGTCAGCATTTGCCAAAATATTACTTGTAACATTTTGATAAGCTGCAAGAGCAGCAGAAGAAGTACCTTGCATCAAATTACCCATAACAACAGCAGGCAAGCCATATTCACCTAAATAAGGAGCTGCTGCAGTCATGATACCACCCCAACCAGATACAAGACCTGCCAGAGGCATTACAATATTTTGGAAACCAAGACCATATCCATTTGCAGTACCAACACCGTAAGCAACAGCACTTGCAACATCAGCAATACCACCAACACTGCTCGCTCCGCCGGTAGGAGTTCCAGAAACCGCAGAACCTATTCCTGAAATAAGAGAATTTATTCCAGAAACACCCGCAGCACCACCTGTTGTTTTACCGCCAAGGCCCCAACTTACTGGTGCAGCTCCGCTTGGAAATCCTGAATAATTATATAAATTAGAAATACCAAATGAAGATGTAGAACCGCTTGATTTAGGTGTCCAATATGACGTACCGGGGATATTCATAGATGTTGTACCGCCCATCGTTGTCATAAATGCAGACGGTGCAAATAAACTTGCCAATTGATATAAAAATCCACCGGCAGATTCAAATCCTGCACCTGCACCAACAGAACCTGAAACAGTTAAATCTCTAAGTCTGTCGTATGTTTCATACAATTGAGCTTTCGCATCTCCTGATGCTGATCCAAATTTGTTTGCTATTACCAACAAGCTATCATTCTTGTAAGACATTTTGGCTATCCTTTGTGTATAACGTTTCTCTATTTATGTTTGTTTTACAAACATAACATTACTTTGTATATTATATTTAATTTTTTTATTTTATTTGTCAACTAAATGACCGATTTTTAAAGCATTTTTCATAAAATTTAACATGGATTTTAATGCTTTATTTATTATTACGAAAACGAGGACAATTATTTTTGCCCTCGTTTTCATTTGTTGCTTTTTTATATTTCGGTTATTTACTAGCCGTTAAATGTCTTGAATGTATCTTCTACGTTCTTATCCATTACTTTTTTTACGGCTTCCATTTCTGTCTGCAAAGCATTGTGTTCTGTATCAAGTTGTTTTAATCTTAATTCCAGAGTTCTATCTTGTTCATGTATTAACGATGTTTTCGCATTTATATCTGCTAATTTTTTATCATACTGTTGAGTATCGTAATAATACTGATTCATTGCTTGATTATAAGCTTCTTCATTTGTTGTACTTTCTGTTTTTAAATCAAAAGTAGTGTTATAATTTTTCAACTTAATTGATGAATATCTGCCTGTTCCTGATGCATCATCCATCAAAGCTCTATCTGTCATAACTTTTTCAACATTCATTTCTGATGTATAATATTGTTTCATTGGAGCTTGTTTATCAATAGTACTTACCGGAGATTGAGCAGCAGAATTATTTAATGAATTTTCTATATCAGCTTGACAAGCATAATATGTCGTTCCATTTTTAACATATGTATATAGCACCGTTGCATCTCCAGACCAATCTTTTGATGCTCCATATGCAGCATTAATTGCATCTGCTATTTGTGTATCTTTATTATCTTCGGCAATTTTCAATAATGAAGCCGCTAAATTTGGATCCGCTTTAATTTTATCAGCAGTTAATTGTGTAACTTCTGTATTACCAAGCTTAATATCTGACATCTTTAAAAATTTTGCATTAACATCCGTACTTGCAGCTGTTGGCACAGTACCGGCAACGTAATATTTAGTTCCGTTATATTCATAGCTATATACAGCAGCATCCTCTGTAGTAATAATTCCGGTATCTTTCAAAGTCTTTCTCAATTCTGCATCACCACTATCAACTGCAACCGGAGTTATTGTTGTTGTACCTATTTTATAAACCGAATCTGCATACGTTATTGTCTGTGCTACAGCATCAGAAGCAGACATTGTTGCATGTACTTGAGGATTTGTATTTGTATTTTCAATACCTTTAATTTCTTTTTCAAAATATCTGTATTTTACTGTGTAGTTATATTCATCGTCCTCATCAGAAGGCACCATAGAAATAATTTCAAAAGCATTTTGTCCATCAGTAAACGAATATTGAGTCGTAACAAAATCTTCTGTATTTGGTGCAACCGGAACCGCCATTCCCAGCATTTGATTCCACAAATCAGCACTTTGATTTCCCAAGGCTGTTCTTGCTTGGTTAATCTGTTGTCCTTGATATTCTGCATTGTTTTTTCTTGCTGCAAGCCCTAAATATCTTGCTTGTGATGCTGCCATTCCCATGAGCTTTTCTCCTTTTATTTTGTATTTTAACTTTTTTCAGTGAATTAAATATTTTATCTTTTTTGTTATGATAAATATCAACTTTACGAAATTAGTTATGAATATTACCAGCTTATTAACCGTTAAATGTTTTGAATGTATCTTCAACGTTCTTAGTAATAACTTTCTTAACTGCTTCCATTTCTGTTTGTAGTGCATTATGCTCAGTATCTAACTGTTTTAATCTCAATTCAAGAGTTCTATCTTGTTGTTGAATTATTGATGTTTTAGCATTTACATCTGCAATTTTCTTGTTGTATTGTTGCGTATCATAGTAATATTGATTCATTGCTTGATTATACGCTTCTTCATTTGTTGAACTTTCTGTTTTTAAATCAAAAGCTGTATTATAACTTTTTAATCTAATTGAAGAATATCTACCTGTACCAGAAGCATCATCCATTAACGCTCTATCTGTCATTGTTTTCGTTGTTTTAAGTTGAGTTGTATAATATTGTTTTAATGGATCTTGCTTATCTATATAACTTACTTCTGTGCCATTATCTTCTGCAAAAGAATCTCTCGAAGCTTCTAATTCAGTTTTTGTAGCGAAGTAGGTTGTTCCATTTTTTTGGAAAGTATAAACTTGAGAAATACTATCATTCCAAGTTTTTGTTGCAGGATTATAAGCAGCCTTAATATTTGAAGCAATCAGCATATCAGGATTATCTTCTGCAATTTTCAATAAAGTAGCAGCTAAATTAGGATCTTTTGTTACATCTGCTTTTGTTACAGGTGTTGCTAACGAATTACCTACTTTGAATGAATCTGCAACAGTAGATTCTTGAAAATTTTTATATATTGTAGCATTACCTGCCGCAGCTGCTATTGTGTCAGCAGTGTAATACATACCGCTTGCTGTTTTAAATACTTTTGCTTTTGGAGATATTCCATTATTTATTAGCATTTGTTTTGCTTCTGCAAGTTCTGTTGCATCAGTAATTTCTGTCAATGTTTCAGCTTCTGAAGTATCATCATATTTAGCTGTATAATTTGTTCCATCTACAGTTATAGTACCTGTTGTAGATGTATCATGAGTATACTCTTCATGAGAAGATACATTTTGAACTTGTGGGTTAGTATTAGCGACTTCAACACCTTTTATTTCATCTTCATAGTATTGATATTTTACAGTGTAGTTGTATTCATCATCTTCATCAGACGGAACCATTGAAACAATTTCAAAAGCATTTTGTCCATCAGAAAATGCATACTGTGTTTTTGCAAAATTTGTTTGATCAGGAACAACAGGAACTGACATTCCCAACATTTGATTCCAAAGCTCAGCACTTTGATTTGCCAAAGCTGTTCTTGCTTGGTTAATTTGTTGACCTTGATATTCACAGTTTGTCTTTCTTGCTGCAAGTCCTAAATATCTTGCCTGTGATGCTGCCATTCCCATAAGTTTTGTCCTTTCTTATATCTCTCTTTAGTATTGTGTTCTTATTTATTTTCCTATTGGAAAGTCTTATACGTTTCGTCGACTTTCTTTTCCATTATTTTCTTTATTGTTTCTATTTCATTTTGAAGAGCATTATGCTCTGTATCCAGTGTTTTTAATCTTAATTCCAGAGTTCTGTCTTCTTCATGAATCTTTTTTCTACTGTTTTCTATTTGATTAACTCTATCATCATAAGCTTGTTTTTCTTGATTGTATTTTTTTATTGCTGCATCGTATGCTTCGTTATCTGTAGTAGATTCTGCATGAAGTGAAAATTCTTTATTGCTAAAATCAGCCAATGATATAGAACGATATCTTCCTGTAGAATTTTTTTCTACAACTGCATCACTTGTTTTTACAATTTCTTCTTGAATAAATTTTGTTGAATATTGCATCAAAGAAGATTGATTGTCTATTTTACTTGAAGAATTTATTGATTTTTCCAAATCTTCTAAACATGCAAATTGAATAATTCCATTTTTAGAATAAGTATATAAATCTTCTCCTGATTTTATGGCTTTAGCAATATTACTGTCAGGATATTTTTCAGCAATTCTTTTCAAAGCTGCATCAGTTTCAACATCATTTCTATCAGCAATTTGAGTTTTAGATGTTCCAACCATAAAACCCGGTGCAGGTAGTGAACCATCTACATATGTTTTATTTCCTGATTCATCCTCTTGTGCTTTTATGATTCCTGCCTCAGTAAGTGCAGTTTTTGTATCATCATCAAGATCATTTAAACTTTGTACTATTTGAGATTTGCCGTCTTTTGTTACCAAATAAGCACCACTTGGTAATTTCTTAATTGAAATACCACTTTTTGCATCAGTAGCACCTGTTCTTTGAACTTGAGGATCAACATTTTCAAATGAATTTCCAATTGCCGTATCTTGATAGTATTTATATTTAACTTTTGAATTATATCCGTCTACAGAACTTGAATTATCAACAGATACTATTTCATAATTACTATTTCCATCATTAAAAGAATACTGATTGCTGGCATAATTAGTTATATCCGGAGCAACCGGCTCTTTCATAGAATAATATTCCTGCCATAATCTTGATGCTTCATTAGCCAACGCAGTACGAGCTTGATTAATTTGTTGACCTTGCCATTCGGTATTTATTTTTTTTGACCCAATACCAAGTAATCTTGCTTGTGATGCTGCTAAACCCATAGCATTTTCCTTTCTTGTTCGACTTTCTTGTTTCTTTTTAATTCTTTTTTATGCAAAGTCAACATGTTAACTTTCGCATGTACCATAATATTACGACATGTTTACAAAAATTTACACAGATTTAATCCTAAAATCATACACCTGGTTTAGAAAATTTTTATAAAATAATATTATCGGTTTACATATTCTTAATTTCTTGACTTTGTTTGTATTTGAGCTATCCTATTCTTAAGGAATAGTTGTATTTTTTATAAAAAGGGATATATGGTATGAATTTAAAAAATAATAATGTTCTTCTTTTATTGGAAAAAAAGACAGACAATTATCAAAATCGTGTTGCAGTAGGAATTAAAACTGCTTTTGGGTGGAAAGAATTTACATATAGAGGCTTAGGATTATTATCAAGAAAATTGGGTTCATACCTAATAAATGATTTGAAATTACAAAAGGGAGAAAGAGTAGCAATTCTTTCAGAGTCAAAACCTGAATACGGGGCATGCGTATTTGCTTCTGTTCTTGCAGGGACAACAACTGTTCCGTTGGATATTAAACTTACTATATATGAATTGGAATCTATTCTTTCAGATTGCAGACCAACAATGATTATGGTCGGTCAGCATTATGTTGATAAAGCTTTAGAATTACAAAAGAAAATTGATTCTATAAAACATATTCTTATTATTGATGAGCCGACATATAACATGGAATTGCCATGCTTATATACACTACCAAATAATTATGATTGCAAATGGGTTCACAGAAGTTCTAAATCAACAGCTGTTATAATTTATACTTCAGGAACAACGGGAAATCCTAAGGGTGTTGAAATTTCTTTCAGAAATATCATGACACAGCTAAACGACTTCGAATTGATATATCCTAAATTATTTCCAAAAGGAGAAACTCCAAAAATTCTTTCAATATTACCAATGAATCACTTATTTGAATTTACTGTTGGATTTTCTACATTTTTATATTGGGGATTATCTGTTTATTACACACAAACATTAAAACCAAAAGATATTTTAAGTATAATGACAGAAAAAGAAATAAACTTTATGGTTGTTGTTCCTGCATTCCTAAAATTATTAAAAGTTGGTATAGAAAATGAAATTAATTCTAAACCGTTAACAAAAATTTTATTTGGAATAATGTTTAATTTAGCAAAATATATACCATCATTAGCTGTAAAGAAAATGATGTTTAAGAAGATACATGACAAATTTGGCGGTCATTTTCAAGGATGTATTTCCGGAGGAGCACCTATAGACAAAAACGTTGCAAATTTCTTTGAAACAATCGGTATAAAGGTATATGGCGGTTATGGTTTATCCGAAGCAAGCCCTGTAGTATCGGTAAATTATCAAAAACGCAAAGACTATACATCAGTAGGAAAACCTCTTGATAGTATAGAATGCAGAATAGACGAACAAACAGGTGAAATATTATTAAAAGGACCATCTATAATGAAAGGTTACTATCATCAACCAGAATTAACTGCAGAAACAATTGATGCAGACGGTTGGTTACACACAGGAGATATAGGTCATCTTGATTCTGACGGACACATTCATATTACAGGCAGAATTAAGAACATGATTGTTCTTTCAGGTGGTAAAAAAGTATTCCCAGAAGAAGTTGAAACAGTTCTTGAACAAAGTGATAATTTCGCTGAAATTTGCGTAATGGGTTCATCTCGTACAACAGGTAATAAAGAAGGAACAGAAGATATTTTAGCAATTATTGTTCCAAAAGAAGCTTACATGCAAAATAAAACAGATGAAGAATTAAATAAAGCTGTAAGAGAAGAAGTTAAAAAATTATCAATGCAATTGGCTTCATATAAACGCCCTGTAAACATAATTGTTCACAAAGAACCATTACCAAAAACAACAACAAGAAAAATTAAACGTAGAGAAGTTAAAGAACTTTTAGGTGTATAGAATAACAAACATATGAAAAGGCGGACTTGTTTTCAATAAGTCCGCCTTTTCATTAAATAATAAACTGTGTTCCAAAAAATATTTTGCTTCCACTTCGGCCAGCAACATTATCGTAATAAACATAATTTAACATGAGTTTTAGAGCATCGCCTTTTACTCTGTAATTTACACCAACAGAATATTCTTTCTGTGGCGTAGAATCTTTTTCTCTGTCCGGAACAAAATGGTCATATCTTGCGAGTAATTGAACTTTATCTGTTAAATCATAATAAACTGTTGTATAAAAACCTTCCGGTTTTTTCTTAGAAGAATGCAACTGTCTGCCGTTATAACCATCAGCTATAGCATATTCAAAATCCCACTTAAATTTTTTATATTCATATGCCAAATAAAGTCCGATATTTTTGTAATAATTATCTTTTTGCCCTACATTAAAACTTGTACCTATCGTGGCCTTACCATATTTACCATCAGTAAGCCCTAAGGGTTTAAAATTTATAGAACCGGTAACTTCAGCTCCGGGGAAAAAACTTTGAAAATATCTATCAGAAGAAAATACACCAATATCGTAATCAACTAATTTATAATCCCCAATAATCTTTATACCCAAAGCTCTTGCATTAGCAATAGTTCTTGAAATTTGAGCTTTGTTAATAAATGGTACTAAATACCCTGATAAACCGCCTTCTATACCATTTGCAGTACGAGTATGGCCAATTCTTATTTTATTATGTTCTTTAACATTTATGGTAATGAAATTATCTAAAATCATACCATCCCAGTAAGGAACATCTTTTATCGGCACAAAATTCAAGGAAAATCTGTAATCAACAGGTAAATTTCGCATTTTACCGGCAATACCTGCTTCTGCCATAAAAACATTATAATTTGTATGATAGCTGTCTTTATTTAAAAAGTTAAAAGAAAAATCTCCACGATAGGCACCGTAAATTAGCATGTTTTCAACAGGGCCTTCTTCAAACTCAAAGAATAATTTGTCAGCACCCAAATCTAAATCTTTAGGCAAAATTTTTGGCATTTTAGAAACTCTAAGTTCAATAACTTCCTTATCAGATTGCTCTAACAAAGTGTCTTCAATAACATCTTCTTGTGCTTCTAGTTTTAATATTTCTGACGAATCTTGCGGAGGATTTTCTAATATAGCCAAAAAACGTTCTTTATCCTCATCATATTCATCTTTACTATTATTTAAATTTACTTTTTCATTTTCATTTGACGTTTTAATATTTTCAGATAAAGATAAAATCCTTTTGGTAAAATTCGTATCAAGACAAACCGGATTAAGCTCATCGGCAAAACCCAACGGACACACAAAAAACATTACTGCCAAAATAGAAAAAATCTTTTTCATATTAAAATATCCTATCATCAGAAATATAAAAATAAAAAGTACATTTGGACTATATTTTAGAAAAAAAATAAAAAGACTTGACGAAAAAATATCTTTAATATAAACTAAGAATGCTCGAGGCGATATGATTATACAGCCAAGACCCATATCGGGATGTAGCGCAGCTGGTAGCGCACCTCGCTTGGGACGAGGGGGTCGCACGTTCGAACCGTGTCATCCCGACCATTTTAAAAGAACTTCGTTTGAAGTTCTTTTTTTATATTAAAATTTTTATATTTTATTTTTGAAAATACATATAACACAAGAAAAATTTTTTATCGTATACTCAGAAAGCCGAATGGTGTGTGTGTGTGTGTGTGTGTGTGTGGCTAACCCCATTTACTTTACAAATAAATTAGTAAACTAGGTACCTTAATTTTTATAATAATATAGACTACCCTATTTACATGACAAATTTTCAACGCTTAATTAACAATTCAATAAAACAGCTTAGAATCAACTCAGGCTTAACTCAAGAAAAATTTTGTGAAAAATGTGAGCTAAATGTTACCAATTACAGAAATCTAGAATACAATAGACAAATGCCCAAATCACAAACAATAGACAAAATTTGTAGCGCATTCAACATAACAATCGTTGAATTGCTTCAATTAACTAATACTGAATCCGGATTAAAAGACCGTATTAAAATAGCATTAAACGGACTTAGCGATACTCAATTATGCATGGTTGAAGATTTTATAAAAACTATTCGTTCTCACAAAATTTAAAATTAATACTCACTTATAAATTTTAAAAGATTTTCATACATCTTATTCAATATAACAAGAGTATCCTTATTAGGTTGATTTAGCAACTTTTCTATATTAACTGCAAAATTTTCAGGTAAAATTTTGCAGTTATCTTTTGCATATTTTACTAATCTCTTTTCTCCCGGGTGAAGAAGTTTATTTAGCGCAAAAATAACATCAAAATAACTTGTCAAAAAAGCTGAAATTCTATGATTTATACTAACGACATCACCTCTTTTTACGGCTTTTTCAATTTGCTCATAATACGAAGCAAAAGGTTTTTCCCTCATTAGCATCATGTTTCTTTTGATGATATTTTTTTGTAATTCTTCCGGATATTCCTCTTTCAAAAGATTTTGTAAATTTTTTAGCCAATTATTTGTGTCATAAATAATTTCAAAATTTTTCAAAGTATATAAAAAGCAAGTCGAATAACCATTTGAGGGATAGTGTCTAATCCAAGTATTTTCAACAACACTTTCAAACCAATTAACATTCCAAAACATTACATCAAGTTGTTTTTCTATATTATCAACAAAAAATTCATCACCGGAACCAAAATATTCACCACCCACCTCAAAATTTGAAGAAATCTGTTTGACAAAATTCAATCTTTCAGAAACAGGAATATCACTTTCAACAAAAACATAAACATCTGTATCGGAAGTATCATCATTAGTTTTTGCAGAAGTTGAACCGCCTATTGCAATAGCTCTCACTTGCGAAAAACTTTTATATTTATCAAAAATCTTATCTAATATTTCTTTCAATATCTTTTAAAGCCTAAATTTTTGCCCCGCCATCCACAATTTTTTTAAGAGCTTCTTTACTGCCTTCAGAATGTTTTGCTAAATCCACCACAAAATTAATAGCATCTGTATCTCTGGCGATTGCCTCTTTTAGAGCTACAATTTCTTCCATTTTTAATTTGCTAACATCTTTGTCATTTTTCAAGTATTTTTTAAATATTTTTTGTGCCTTTTTATCAAAACCGGGAAGATTTAATTTTTTTGCATACCATTTATGAAATTGGTGAATCAAAGAATACGGTTCTACATTTTTTTCTTCAACAACAAAAATATCTTCTGTTTTAAAAGAAAATTTCTTTTCTAAAACGAGATTTAAAATCAAAGCCTTAATACCATCTATAGCAGTCAAAAAGCCTTTTTCTTCTCCAATAAGCTTAAGTAATGGTTCTGCAAATTTTAAATTATAAACTTTAGTACCTTCAAGTTCTATGTACCCTAAAATTTTATCTACGTCATTATTAAATTCTTTTAAAATCAAGGTTACTTCATCTTTTAATTTTTGTTTGTTTTTTTCTGTTTCAGAATTAAAATTTACAGTATAATCTTTTGTCAAAACCGTTTTAGATGTTGAATTTGTAAAAGTAGTTCCAAGAGCACCTTTTAACTTTAAACTCAAAATCTTTTCTTGTAATGAAAGAATAAACAATGATATTGATTTAAAAATTTTATGCATAAAACCCTATTATCCTTGTCAATATATTATAAAACATTTTTTAACAAGAATACAACTGTTTACAAATTATTTAGGTAATATAAACGATATAACAGTACCTTTATTAATTTTTGATTTCACACAAATCTTACCCATATGAGCTTCAACAATTTGTTTTGCAATAAAAAGACCAAGACCCGTCCCAAGTCGTTTTTGTAATTTTGATAGAGTTAAATCTTTATTAAAAATATCATTTTTATTTTTCAAGTTTATTCCGATACCGTAATCAGCAACGGAAAATCTTATATATTTATCATTTTCTGTAATTTTCAAAGTTATTTTTTCTTTTGTAAAATCAACAGCATTAGAAAGTAAATTTGTAAGAACACGTTTTATCTCAATATAATCAAACATTTGAACATCATTTTTAATGTTGTTTATTATGTTTAACTTGATATTTTTTTCATCAGTTAAAAATTTTACACAACTTACTGCATCATCAACAACATTACTGATTAAATTTGAATTAACACAAAGAGTCTGTTTTTCCATATCTATTTGATATTTGGTTAGCATATTATCAACAAGAGATTTTAAATATTTTGCAGAACCTAAAATATCTCCTATTAATTCGTTTAAATCTTTTGAAAGATGATTTGATTTTAACAGATATTCAGTCGCCAAAATTTGTGCATTTATAGGGGTTTTTAAATCATGCACAGCCATAGCAAAATAAGTTTCTAATGAGGAATCATTGCTCTTTATCTGCATAATAATATTTTATGAAATTAAAAAAATTTGGGAAATTAGCCAAAAGACTAAAAATTACTCTTTTACAGCACCTTTTACCAAATCATTAATAAAATATTTTCGTCCTAATAAAAATACAAAAATAACCGGAATAACACAAATAACAGAACAAGCAAGCAATTCGCCCCAAAGAGTAATTTCTCTAAAACTTCCCTTAAAAATAGCAAAACCAACAGGTAAAGTTCGCATTGTTTCATCATTAGTAACAATCAACGGCCACATAAAACTGTTCCAATTAGCAACAAATGTAAATACCGTCAATGTCATAACAGCGGGCATAGCTAAAGGTAAACAGATCTTAAAAAAAGTTTGAAATAAATTGCACCCGTCTAAAAGAGAAGATTCTTCCAATTCTTTTGGCAGGCCTAAAAAGAATTGACGCATCATAAATACTCCAAAACCGCCAAATATTGCAGGAAGAATTAAAGCACTATACGTATTAACAAGATGCAGCTCCCTCATAAGAAAAAACAACGGTATGATATTAACTTGAGGCGGTACCATCATCGTCAAAAGAATTATAAAAAACAAAATATTTTTACCCTTAAATTCAAATCTTGCAAAAGCATATCCTGCTAATGATGAAACTGAAACTTGACCAATAGTAGCTAAAACAGCAACAAGAAGAGAGTTGAAAAAATAAGTCGCTACAGGAATAGAATTAAAAACATTTCTATAATTTGAAAAAGTTATACTTGTCGAAAAATGATTAGAAAATATTTCCGAATTTGGAACAAATGATAAATAAACCATGACAAAAAACGGAAATAACATCGATATAGCTAAGAAAAATAAAATTAAATTTGAAAATAAAACTGCAAATCTACGCATAAGCACATTATATCACAGTTTTAGTATTCTATATTTCAATTGTAAATTAGTGTAAAAGTTGGTATTTTCATGGATATTCAATCATTTTTAGGGTATAATATTTTCAAACATTAGTTTTGAGTATACGCTAGGGATAAAGTTGAGAATAGTTAATATATATATAAAATTCGGAATATTATGTATTTTGTTTGGATTGATTTTGATTACAAATCAACCCGTTCTTGCTATTGAAGACGATGGATATGATAGCTATTTTGATTACTCTAATACTCAAAACACCCCACAGACTCAAACTAATAAAACACCTGCTAAAGTACAGGAAACAAAATTTATACGAAACATAGAAGTTGTCGGTACAAATACCATAAGTACCGACTATGTGTATAGTTTAATTGATTTAAAAGCAGGTGACGAATACAATGTTAAAGCTATTCAACAAAACCTTAAAAACATTTACTCTACCGGCTATTTCACAGATAGAATGAAAGCTATCCCTATTGAAAACTCAGACAACACTATTACAGTTAAAATTGTACTAGAAGAAAATATTCCTGTTACTGATTTTTTAATAGATGGTAACTCTGTAATACCAACCGAAGAAATTCTGCAGTTTTTACTACCCCTAAAAGGACAACCCCAAAATTATACTCAACTAAATGAAATTATTGAAAAAATTCAAAACTATTATGCAGAAAAAGGTTATATTCTAGCCAGAATCAGCTCACTTACTGATGATCCTGATGGTACACTCAATATAGAAATATCGGAAGGTATTATAAATAAAATATTGATTTCAGGAAACAGAAAAACAAAAGATTACATAATTGAAAGAAATATTTTATCAGAACCTGGAATGGTTTATAACGAAAATCAAATAAAAGCTGATTTAATAAGATTATACTCAACACAAGCTTTTAAAGACGTAAACAGAGAAATTGAACCAAGTAAAGACAGTGACGACAAGTATGACGTAACAATTACTGTTGAAGAACAAAGAACAGCTCAAATATCTGTTGGCGGAGGTTTGGATAGTGCAACAGGTATTTTTGGATCTGTTGGTATCAGTGATAATAACTTTAGAGGTTTAAACCAAAGAGTTGGTCTTAATTTTATGCTTGGTTCAGGAGTTATTCTTAATGATTCATCAATAGAAAACCACATGAATATTCAAGCTGAATTAAGCTTCTTTGAACCATACTTCTTGAACTCTGATAACTCATTAATGAGTAAACTTTTCTTTAGAGATTTTGGTTCGTACCAAGTTCCATTGGCAATAGAACAACGATTCGGTGTTCAAAGTACATTGGCACACGTTTGGAAAAGAAATAAATATTTAACTACTACATTTACGGCAGGACTTGAACAAGTAAATGTAAAAGAAGGTAATATTAACAAAATCTCTAGTTTGTACAGAACACACAATATACCAATATCAAAAAGAGCAAAACAACTTGAAGGCGGATTATTTTTAACTCTTGCACCAGGACTTACATTTGATACAAGAGATAACTCTATAAATCCAAGAAACGGAATGCTCGCAAATATTAAATTTGAAGAAAACTTTGGCTTTAACGGTAACACTCACGGAAAATTAACAGGTATGGTAAAACAATACGTTCCGGTTGCCAACAAATCAGTATTTTCTTTAACAGCTAAAGCCGGAGGAAATATCCATGGAGATATGCCTGAAGTTATGGCATATCGTTTAGGTGGTCCATATACAATAAGAGGTTATAAAATGAGTGGTGTAGGTACAGGTAATGCATTTGTTATGGGTAGTGCAGAATTGAATACTCCATTCTTATTCTTAGATAGAATTAAAAAGGTGCCATTCTTTGACAATCTTAAATTATCATTCTTCGTTGATGCAGGTAAAATATTCAATCCTACAGTTACGGATCTTATCTATGACAGACCAATGGAAGCCATTTCTGCAGGGGTTGGAGTTAAAGTTTATATACCGGGTATAGGACCATTATCGGTTGATTATGGTATTCCGCTTACAAGATGCGGTGCCAGCGGAAATAAAAATGGTTACTTTACATTTGGTGTTGGTGACATGATGTATTAATAATAAAATGAAAGGAATAAAAAATGAAAAACTTAAAAAATTTAGTAGTTACTTTGGGAATAACAGCAGCGTTATTAATGGGGAACACTGTATTAGCAGAAGGAATTGGTTATATTGATACAGAAAAAATTTATTCAGGATATGATGCAATTCAAAATGCAATGCAAGAAATAAGTAAAAAAGAATTAGCATTACAAGAATATCTTCTTCAACAAGAAAAAAAATCTAAAGAATTAACAACTCCTATTCAAAAGAAAAATTTTGAAGAAAAAGTAGCAAAAGAATTTAAAGCAAAAAAAGAAGAATATTTAAAATTTAAACAAGATAAAGAACAAGCAATATATAACAGAATCCAAGAAGCTTCAAGAGAAGTTTTAGTTGAACAAAAATTAGATGCAATAGTAGATTCAAGAGTAATTTTTGTTGGAGGTATAGATGTAAGTGATTTAGTTATTGCAAAACTTAAAAAAAGTGCAAAATAGTTAAAAATCAATTACACTTGTACCAATCAAAGATTTAAAAGGAGTAAGAAATGTTTAAAAACACAAAATTGCAGTATATAATAAAAACAGTACCAGCTGATACAACAGAACCTTTAGAAAATTTACTAAATGAAATGTCAGCAGATGGCTGGGAATTATATTCAATGCATGAAGTTGAAGCTGATGAAGGTTTTAACTTTAATTGTATTTTTGTTAAAGATGCAACTCTTTCAACGCATAATGCTTATGATGAGGTAATGAATATTTCGGCATTTAAAAGCCAAATGGAAAAAATGCTTTCTCAAAAACTTACACCTTACGAAATAACAAAAGATATTCAAACAAAAATAAAAGAACAAAAGAAAAAAGTTCAAAAATATAAAAATCAACTTGAAAATGCAACAGCAGGCTCAAGTGAAAGAAAAACGCTTAATAATAAAATGTCAGCAGGTTATAAAGAATTAGAAAATCTTCAACATAGCTTAATAAAAGCTATTTCTCCAGATGAAATGTTCAATTATATTTCAAGTGAAAAATTTTCTATTCATTTAAATGAAGAAATTGTTGAATTTGTAAGTCCTGAAACTGATAATGATAATGATTTATTAAGTGAAACAGTAAAAGTCAGACAACAATTAACAGATGAATTAGGATATGTAATTCCAAAAATTGTTTTTAAAGACGACGACTTACTTGCACCTTTTGAATTTTCAATAAATATAAGAGAATTAAGCGTATTTAATGCTTTTGTTTATCCAAATTACTTAATGTACTTCCAAGATGAAATTAATATCAAAAAGAAAAAAAATATGTACACAGGAATTGATTCTATAAGCGGTAAAAAAATTATTTGGATACCAAAGGAAGAAACAAAAGATTTTTGGCAAAAAGGTATAACCCCATCTGAATATATTGGACGAGCTTTAGAATACGTTTCTATAAAATATGTAGAAGAATTATTAGATTATGAATCTGTAAACAAATATATGGATCTCGTAACAGAAAAAAATCCGTTCCTTGTTGAAAATATCATAGGAGATTTTATATCTGTTTCTGAATTAAGATATTTGATAGTTAGCTTAATTAGAGAAAGAGTTTCTATAAAAGATATTGTATATTTCTTTGAAAAAATTAATGATTTTTCAGACGAACCAACAAAAGAAGATTTATTAGATAAAATAAGACTTTCAATGGCAAGACTTATTTGTAATAAATATCTTTCTGAAGACGATACAATTCAAGGAATAGAATTTACGGATAAAACAATGCTTAATATGTTCAAGGCTCAACAAGAAGATAATGACGATAATATTGTAAGACTTGAAGCTTCAAAAATAGAAAAACTTGTTGATAAACTTGAAAAAACGGCTGATTCTTTACATCTTGATAATATTATCTTGATAGTTCCCATGGAAGTACGACATATGATATTTATGATATTCTCGCAATACATAAACAATCTTACAGTACTTGCGCGAGAAGAAGTAACTAATTATTATAATTACGAAACCATCGCAGAAATTTAAACCAACAATGTTAAATAAAAAAAATACGGCTAAAATGCCGTATTTTTTTTAATTCAAATTTTCTTTTCTATCTTTTTTTATAGCAGAAATTCTATAAACTAATTGATCTTCTTTAGAAGGCTCAATACCCTCTTCGTCTTCATATAATTTTATATCCTTAGCTCTGATTTTAGTGTTCAAAACATTTGCAACATTCAACATTGCCAAAGAACTCAATGTCGCATTAAGCTGAGCACTTCTATCAACATAAGGATTACTATTCATTTGATTTTTAGCTTCTTCTTCTTTCTTTTTTTGAGGAGAATATTCATTACCTTGGCCTTGCTTATCATCTTGCAATGATGCCGCAGTACCTGAAATATCACCGCTTTTAAAATTAAAAGCGCCTCCTATTCCGTAAAATCCTGCTGCTCTGTTATCTACCATTTTCCTTACCTTATTAAATCATGTTCATACTGCATACTTACTTGTATGCAATTCATGTAAACAGCGTAAAGATTTTTTTTGCTAGCATGATAATACAAATTTTACAAAACTTAATACAGTTTGTTTTACAGCAATAACATGTGTTTTGAAGATTTTAAATAATTTTAACAACACCTTGACGATATATAGTTACCTCGTCATCAAAAACCCCTGCAACTGTTGAAGCGGTACCCTTTGCATGATTTCCAAAATCTTCTATAACATAATCTACTTTTAAATCGTAATTTTTAACAACTTGGTCATAAGTTATAGCAGGATCAATTCCTGAAATATTTGCACTTGTTGTTGCAAGAACTCTACCTGGAACAAAATCACAAAGTGCCTTAAATGTATCATTTTTAGGAACTCTTATTCCTATTGTATCAAGATTTGATGATAACCAATTTGGAACATTATGACTTTTTTTCATAACAAGCGTTAAAGCTCCCGGAAAATATTTACTAATAAGTTCATCAGCTTTTTCAGGAACAGATTCAACATATTTAACAAGATTATAAACAGAATTTGACATTAAAATAAGAGGTTTTCTTTGATCACGTTGTTTAATTTCATATATACGTTTACAAGCTCTTTCACTTGTAGGAAGACAGCCTATTCCCCATACAGTATCTGTTACAAAAGCTATAACACCATCATTTTTTAATATTTTTATTATTTTGTCTTTTTCAAAAATCATTTTTTATTCCTTACTAATCTATTTTTCAACTCTATAACATATTCATTTCTGAAGATTAAATTCAAACCAATATAAATTATAATACAAACTACGGCAATAGTACAAATTTTAATAATTTCTAATAATGTTGTATTTATTATTAATCCATCCATCATCTTTGATAAAATAAAGCATATAAAGAAAGTAATTATTCCTGCTATGCACATTTTTACAAAGTTTTTAAATAAACTTTTATAATCCAATTTTAAATGTTTTGAAATCAATATTCCAAGCATAACAGCATTAAACAGTGTCACTAAAGAAGTTGATAGCGTAATCCCAGCAATTCCCAAACGTTTAACTAAAAGCATATTTAATAATACTTTTAAAACTATAGAACTAAACGCAATGATAAATGGTGTTTTAGAATCATTAAATGAATAAAAAAGTCTTGTGATAGAATCCCTAAAAACATAAGGAAGAATCGAAAAAGACAAAAACCAAAGAGCCTCCGTTACCATAAATGTTGCCTTAGAATCAAAAGCTCCTCTTTGAAAAACAAGGGCAACAGCATCTTGACCAACACAAATTATACCTATAATAACAGGTATAGCGGCAAGTAATAAAACTCCAACACCTTTATTAAAATAATTTTTTATATCATCCCAATCTTTTTGTGCAACAAGTTTTGAAAATACAGGAAACAACGGAACCAAAAATGCAGTAACCAAAATGCCAACAGGGAATTGAAAAATTCTGTTTGCAAATCCAATAGCAGTCCATGCACCTTCTTCTAAAATTGAAGCAAAAAACATATCTACGTAAATATGAATTTGTCCAACTGTTGAACTTAATACTGCAGGGAATAAAAGTTCTAATATCGTTTTAAAGTTAGGATTATTAAAAAATTCAAAATTCGGCTTAAAATTAAACCCTATTTTAATAACTTTTGGAAGTTGTAATAATAATTGACAACAAGCACCAATCATAGTTGCTCCTGCAAGAACATAACCAGTTTTATCACCGCCTGTTATCATCAATGCTCCGATAATAACCAAACTGACCATCATTGGAGAAATATTAGGAATTAAAAATTCGTTATAAGTAACCAAAATTCCATACATAATTCCTACAAGTCCGCCTATTAAAAGAGTCGGAGACATTATTTGCAAATGTTTTGCTGCCAATGAAATCAAATGAGCATTATTTTCTCCAGAAATTATAATTGACATTATTTGATTTGCAAAAACGAAAAATAATACAGCCAAAATAAAGAAAAATACAAAGCTTGCAGTAACAAACGTATTAAACAATTTTTTTGCATGTTCGGGTGCTTTTACATTAAAATCAGGAATTATTTTTGAAAAAACTGCAACTGTGGCGCTGTGGAACGGCCCGCCAACTCCACCTAACAAAATTACAGCAAGTGCAGGAATCTGATATGCATAGAAATAAGCATCAGAAACGGTCGTTGCTCCATAATAATTTGCAACAATAATATCTCGTACAAATCCCAAAGCTTTACTTAAAATTGTTACAACAGCAATTATCCATGCTGCTTTTAATATTGTAGTAGAATTTGATTTTATTTCACTTGTCATTATTCGTCTTCACCTACTAATTCTACATATAATCTTACAGCTTTGTTTTTTCCTTCGTTATTTGGATAAGAAAAAGTTATTTCATTTTCACCTTTTTTAATGTATTTAGAAATATCAACCGCATCAAATTTATGAGCAGGAAGAATATGTCTTTCAAGTAAAATCAAAACTTCTTTATCATTAATTTTAACCAAAATTTTTCCAATTTGGAATTTGTTATTTATAACCAATCTTGCATTTTTTTGAGTTGCATAAAACTTTTGAGTTACAATTTTTTGTTCTTCATTATCAGAAATAATAACAGGAATTGTACCAAGAGAAATATCCGTATAATAATGTTTTAAAATTTTTGAATACGGCATTTTTAATTCGGTTGCCATATATCCTGCCCCCCATTGGCTCATTCCTACACCATGCCCGAAACCACCGCCATATGCTATTATTTTATCTAATTTTTTAGATGTAAAAAATCCGTCTGTATATTCTTTTTCAAAATATACATTTGCTGATGGTAAAGCTTTGCCGTCTTTTGTAAATATTCTTCTTATTACCAATTCTT
This sequence comes from uncultured bacterium, assembly GCA_902783785.1. Lineage (GTDB taxonomy): Bacteria > Cyanobacteriota > Vampirovibrionia > Gastranaerophilales > Gastranaerophilaceae > UBA791. The sequence continues at coordinate 19,820 of CACZSH010000073.1, forward strand.
TTGAAACAAGATAACGATTATTTTCAAATTCTATTTCAAGTTCCAATATTTTACCGGATTTACCGTGTTTCTTTACAATAATATCTTTTAAATTTTTAGGTTCTGTTTCGTTTTTGTTTTCAGGAATAACTGCCCAAGCATTAGCAGATTTTGAAATATTTTTAACTAAAATATCTTCAAGTTCATCTTTATCCCATTCTCTTTGCCAACGGAAGTATGGGGATTTTACATCATAACAATTTTCAGGTCTTGTTGAGTAAAATTCTTTAACATCTTCTTGTGTTTTTAACATTTTTTGGTTTTTGTTGTCAGGTACAGCAGCAAGATATGGTTTGGTAAGCTTTTTGCCATCACCATATACATTATCATAGTATTCTGTATAACCGCCTGCGGTTGATGAATATTGTGCCAAAATTAAATCCCAGTCATAAAGTGCTACAATTCCATCTGTTTCCGCTATGGCTTGATTTGAAAGTGCTTTTTCAGTATTTGCTCCATAATAAACTTGGCTTGCAACGGTATCGGAAAGATCAAATTCTGTATAGGCTTTTGTTCTTGGAGATAGGGCATAATTTCTTGCAGCGACAGTTTGTGCTTTTAATGCTTGCAAACCAAAATAACACGGCATTTCATTTGGAACAACGCCTCTTAAATATTCTTCTACATCAATAACATTTACTAAATAAAAAATATCTTTTTTATTTGTAGATTTTGTAATTCTGAATTTTCCTCTATAAAATGCTTGAACACCAGCTCTTTTTAAATTTTTTACACCAAGAAGTCCAGTAGGCGAATCTATTATAATATCATTTTCTGTTTCAATAGCCTTTTTTAAATCTTCTGATTGAATTTTAAATAAATTATCCTTTAATGTAATTTGAATATTTTTTTCTTTATCGGTTGAAAACAATTTTTCATTAGTAGTTGAATCATAAACATCAACTTTACTTAGAGCAAAAACGGTTATATCAGAATAAGCAAAGTTTGACATACTTTGATTGCTTATAGCAACACGAACATCTTGAGCGTTTACATTAAAATAAAAGCCTGAAAATATAAAAATTAAACTAATAATAAAAATTCTTACGAATTTTTTAATTCCCAAACTGTTCCCTCTTTCGAATCTTTCAATACAATTCCAACTTCATCACAGGCAAAACGAATTTTGTCCGCTACATCCCAATTCTTTTCCTCTCTTGCTTTTTTTCTAAAGGCTATTAATTCAGCCATAGAAGAAATATTTTCATCTAATTTAGAAGAAATAACAGCAACTTTTTCAGCTAATTCTTCATCGCTTAAAGTTGTTTTAGCCATATTAAAACCAAGAGTTTCAGCTAATTTAACTAATAAAGTATAAGCATAAAGCACGTCTTTATTCGCTTTGTTTACTAAATCAAATAATACAGCTAATGCTTTTGAAGTATTTAAGTCATCATCCATCGCTTCAACAAATTGTTTATATTCGTCATATTGAGTTAAGTCCAATGTTTCATCAATCTTTGAAACTTTTGCATTTAATAATCTCTTAACGCCATTTGCAGCAGAAGTTAAAACTTCATCTGAAAATTCAACAGGCATTCTGTAATGATTAGTCAAAATAAACAATCTCAAAGTATTTGCATCATAGGATTTTAATAATTCATCAATGGTCAAAAAGTTGTTCAAAGATTTTGACATTTTTTCGTTATTTATGGTAACAAATCCGTTGTGAAGCCAATAATTAACAAATTTACAACCGTTAGCACATTCAGATTGAGCAATTTCATTTTCATGATGCGGAAAAATCAAATCTGCACCGCCGGCATGAATATCAATAGTTTTACCTAAATATTTTCTGCTCATTGCAGAACATTCTATATGCCATCCAGGTCTGCCAACACCCCAAGGTGATTTATAACCGAATTTTTCATCTTTTTTCCACAATGCAAAATCAAGCGGATCTTCTTTTAAATCTCCGACTTCAACTCTGGCACCGCTTTCTAATTGGTCAATCGGCTGTTTTGAAAGCATACCGTAATCTTTAAATTTTTTAACTCTGAAATAAACATCTCCGTTGCTTTCGTAAGCATAACCATTGTTAATTAAATCCTTAACCATAGAAATCATTTCACCAAGAGTTTTTGTGGCAAAAGGTTCTATATCAGGTTTTAGCGTATTTAAAGCTTTCATACTGTTTTCAAATGCTTTATACCAATACTTTGAAACTTCTTCAGGAGTTTTATTTTCTTTTTCTGCTTTCTTTAAAATTTTATCATCAACGTCAGTAACATTACGGCAATACGTAACATCATAACCTTTAAACTTCAAATATCTGTATAAAACATCCCAAGTAATATAACATCTTGCATGTCCTAAATGCGCATTATCATAAACGGTAGGGCCACAAACGTACATTCTTACTTTATTTGGTTCTATTGTATTAAATTCTTCTGTTTTATCAGTAAATGAGTTATGAAGTTTCATATTTTTATCCTTTTTTCTTTATTTTACAACAAACAAAGAAATTAGAATGCCCTACTCAGTTACTACCGATAAATTCATAAATTCTATATCATCATAGTCAATATATGTCATTTCCATTAAATTATGTCCTGTTTTTATTGTTAATTCATTTTTACCGTTATTAACATACCTTGACGGAATTTTAATACGCTGATTATCACCATTCAAATGAAGTTCTGAAATTTTAGTACCGTTAACATATACCTCAGCAGGAGATGAATAAGCCGTTTTAATTCTATTTTGACCTACTTTTTGGGCAAGCTTTGTATCAAGACCTATTATTGAACCAATTAACAGATATATATTTTGATTTGGAGATATTTTTTGAATGTTAAACGATTTTGAATAAGAACTACCGTTAGATGAAAGTCTAAATTCAGAAGAATTAGCAGAAGTATCAGAATAAGCATTATCGCCAAGATGACAAATATCAGAATCAATAACAATATCTAATGGCTTTGATTTGTCAATATTAAGTTTTATAGGATTAAGCGTTGAATTAGAATTAAGCGTCAAAGAAAATGGTCTGTAGCCCTCTTTTTCAACAGCAAGAATTGAATTGTTTTTTACTTTTGTATCAAGCTTAAAATAACCGTTAGCATCCGTATATGTTGTATAATTTTCTTTTGGCAAAATAACTTTTGCGTACGGCACCGGCAAATTTGTAGCCGAATCAAAAATTTGATTTTTAACGGGTTCTGTCTTTATTCTGTCGGTAGAGACTCCGCCTTCTAACGTTGCAGCATGAACAGAAATATATGAACAAATAAGCATAATAAGAGCCAGATAAAATAATTTACGCATAAAACCTCCTCTTTGTAAGATAACTATAAAGGTTTTAGATTTTTGTTTTAAGAGAAAAAAGTTTTATAAGAGAGAGTAAAAAAGAAAATAAATAAATTATATTTGAAATTTGAAAATTTTTTGGTATTATAAATATACACATATATTACACAAAAGAAAAATAACAAAAGCTGAAAAGCAAGTGCCGATGTGATGGCAAGGCGACCGAGAGGCTCACACGAAGTGGGAAAGAGAGGGAAGCCGAGTTAAATTAAACCAATTACATCACT
>CACZSH010000074.1 GCA_902783785.1 uncultured bacterium
ATTTCTTTTTCTGTTGCTTCATCTTTTGTACAGTTAAACATTGTATTATATTCTTCTGTACCTTTTTTAGCTACATTTTTCAAAGTATCTATGATATTTGGAATTAATTGGTTATGAAAACTCGGAGTCATATTTATTTTTTGTTTTGGATTGAAAACATTTACAAGTTCCCATTTTTGAGTAGGTGAATCCAATTCATGTTCACCCGGAGTATATGTTTCTCTAATTTCAAATACATCATTTTCATGGTGTTTACCTAAATCTTTCAATGCTGATTTGAAAGATTTTAATTGGTTTGAATCCATACTTTGTACTATATTTGTTGTTTCATTATTATTTTTTAATCTTGCTGTAAAACTTGGATTTGCCGTATTATTTGAAATTGCTTGAATTGTCATTTTATTACCTTCCTATATATATCTACACTACCTAATTTCTTAATTTACATGCCTTTAAAGAGTCCTAAAAATAAAAATTGCCTTAAATATCTAATTTTTTAAATATTTGTTAACAAAACTTTATTTTAAAAAAGCATTCCTGACTTTTTCTTTTTTATACATTGATAAGACAATTATCTTTTCTGCTAAATTTGTTGGACTTTGATTGTAATATCTTCCACCTCCCAATACCGGATAAATCATTGTTAAAGCCTTTCTTTTAAACTTACTACACTTACATACCATGTAAGTAAAATAAGAATTAAAAATTGCTCAAACGCAGTCCCCACCCCACCACATCATATCATATCATATCATATAAAGGATTATAGTTGAGTTTCAGCCATTTTAAAATTCATCTTTACAATTCTTAATAATTTTATAAGAACGTTATCTTAAACTATCTATTGCAGATTTAATGTCATCACTTCCATAAATATAACTGCCGGCAACAAGAGAATTTGCACCTAAACTTTTACAAATATTAGCTGTTTTTTCATTAATTCCGCCATCAACTTGTACTATTAAACTTTCTGGTGCTTTTGCTCTGATATAAGGAATTTTTTGTGCACAATATCCCATAAATTCTTGTCCGCCAAACCCAGGTTCAACAGTCATTACAAGAACCATATCAATTTTATCAAGATAAGGAATTAAAACATCTTGATTTGTTTTTGGCTTTATAGAAACACCTACTTTTAAATTAAATGAACGAATTAAACTTATAACAGATTCTGTATTTTCTTTTGTTGCTTCATAGTGAAAAGTTATAATATTTGCACCAGCTTTTGCAAAAGCTCCAACATATTTTTCAGGATTTTCAATCATTAAATGAACATCCAGAGGTACTCTTGCTGTTTTTTTCAAAGATTTTACAACAGGAACACCAATTGAAATATTTGGGACAAAGTGCCCATCCATAACATCAACATGAATCCAATCTGCACCTGCATCTTCAACCGCTTTAACATCTCGTCCTAATTCAGTAAAATCAGCTGATAAAATTGACGGGGAAATTATTACTTTGTTTTCATTCATCTTTTATTACTCCTAGTTTTTTACATGCTTCATACGCACATTTTTGTTCAGCATCTTTTTTTGATTTACCTATCATATTTGCTAAAACTTTACCTTGATATACGACTTCAACTTCAAATTTTGGTTCATGTTTTAGGCCAAATTCTCTTATTAAACGATATTCAGGTAACTCTTTTGTTTTTGATTGAGTATATTCCTGCAAAATTTCTTTTGCATTATATTTTGCAAAATTATCTTTTACATCCAAAATTTCAGGCTCAAAAATTTTTCCTAAAAATTCTATAATTTCAGATTTTTTACCTGTTAAATAAAATGCTCCGAGCAAAGCTTCAAAAATACATGCATTAATGGAACTTCTTTTTCTTTCACCCGATTTTTCAGCGTTTTTCCCTAAAATTATAAAATCAGTTAAACCTAATTCTACGGCAACTTTTGAAAGCATAGCATCAGAAACAATTATCGAACGTATTTTAGTTAATTCACCTTCATTTAATTTTGGAAATTTGTTCATTAAAATTTCTGATACTGCAAGTTTTAAAACAGAATCTCCAAAAAATTCCAATCTTTCATAATTTAAAAGAGAATCAAGTGAATTTTCTTTTGTATAAGAAGAATGAGTGAGAGCCTTTGTAAATAATTTTTCATCCGTAATTTCAATACTAAAAATTTTTTCTAAATCTTTAATATTCACTAAAATAATCCTTTAACAAAAGCGATAATATTATTCCACAATTCATTAGATTGAACAAAATATAAACAGTAATAATACAAAACCGGAATAGTCAAAATATAACTATCAGTTCTGTCTAAAAATCCGCCATGACCGGGTAATAAATCACCTGAATCTTTAACACCAGCATCTCGTTTAAGCAAAGATTCCGATAAATCACCAATTTGCGCAAAAACAGTAACTAAACTACCCATTATAAAAGAATGATACCAAGGTAAACCAATAAAATAACCATAAACCATTCCTAAAATAATAGCAGAAATAGCACCTCCAATAGCACCTTCTATTGTTTTATTAGGGCTTACAACAGGTGCAAGTTTATGTTTTCCAAAGAATTTACCTGAATAATAACATCCAACATCTGTCATAATTACGAGTAAAAGTAAAAAGACAACGTAACCTAAACCTGCACTTAATATATTTGTTTTAAATATCATTTGTAAAGATGAAGTATTATGTGTGCCTAAATCTCTTAAAAAGAGTAATTGTAAAGGACACCAACTACAATAAACAAATCCTAAAAGAGTAGTTGCAACATTTGCTATATATGGTTGTCTTCCTTTGAATAATACCCACATAAAAGATATTATTACACCCAAAGTAAATACCATTGGCATTAAAGACTTACAATTAAAGTATGCAATAACAGCCATTATAGTATTTAAAGCCAAAATAACTTTCAAACTCGGATAAAATCCTTTATGTTGAAGAATTTGTACGTACTCTTTTGAACCTAAAGTTATAACTATCATTAAAAGTAATAACAGAGGAAATCCACCAAAAATAATACAGAACAAAGCAGTAAAACCAAGTATAAAACCTGTTAATACTCTTTGAACAATTGATTTTTTAGGATTTGTATTTTCTGACATTATACAGTTAAAACCTCTTTTTCTTTTTCGCTAACCATAGCTTCAATTTTACCTGTATATTTATCAGTTAATTTTTGAATTTTATCTTGGTTATCTTTAACAACGTCTTCAGGAAGATTTTCAGATTTTTCAAGTTTTTTCAAAGCATCTGTCATATCACGTCTAATGTTTCTTATTGCAACTTTTGATTCTTCACCAAATTTTTTAACATCTTTTGTAATTTCTTTTCTTTTTTCTTCAGTTAGAGGAGGGAAAACTAAACGAATTACAATACCGTCATTGTTTGGCATAACACCTAATTCAGCTTTTGTTAAAGCTTTTTCAACTTCTTTAAGAATTGATTTATCAAACGGAGCAATTACAAGAGTTGTACCATCTTGTACTGTCACTTGAGCCATTTGTCTCAACGGAGTTGGAGCACCATAGTATTCAACATTTACTCTATCTAAAATATTAGGATTTGCTCTACCTGTTCTAACAGTTTTAAATTCACGATTTAACTGTTCTAAAGCTTTTTCCATTTTTTCTTCACCGTTTAAAAATAATTCATCTAATGACATATTTACCTCTTTCTTATATTATTTTACTTTAATTATTGACCAACATAAGTTCCTATTTTTTCACCGTAAACGATTTTTTTAATACTGCCTCTAGCTTTAAAATCAAATACAATAATAGGAATATTATTTTCTTTACATAATGAACAAGCAGATGTATCCATAACTTTTAATCCATTTTTGATAATATCATCATAATTAATATTTTCTAATTTTTTAGCATTTGGATTAACGTTAGGATCGTCATCATATACTCCATCAACACCATTTTTAGCCATAAGCATTGCTTGAGCACCAATTTCAGAAGCTCTTAAAGCAGAAGCTGTATCCGTTGTAAAAAACGGATTTCCTGTTCCTGCTGCAAATATTACAACACGATTTTTTTCTAAGTGTCTTATTGCTTTAAATCTTCTGTATGGTTCTGCTATTTGGTTCATATCAATAGCCGTTTGAACTCTACAATCTACATTTATTTGTGTTAATGCTGATTGTAAGGCAAGTGCATTCATAACAGTTGCAAGCATTCCCATATAATCACCTGAAGCTCTATCCATTCCTAGTTTTGTGCTATTTTTCATACCTCTAAATATATTACCGCCACCTACAACAACAGCAACTTCAACACCTTCTTCATGGATATTTTTTATTTCTTGAGCAATCATTTGAACAGGTTCATAATCAATACCAAAATCCTGTTTACCCATAAGTGCTTCTCCACTGATTTTCAACAGTATTCTGTTATATTTTAATTCCATAAAAACCCCTTTTATTCCATGATATATGAAATAAAAATATTTGTAAATAATAAAAAAGACATCTTAAAACTTCTTATAATGTATCTCTAGGATGTGATTTATCATATACATCTTGTAATCGTTTTGTACTAATGTGAGTATAAATTTGAGTATTTGATATACTTGCATGACCTAAAAGTTCTTGTACAACCCTTAAATCTGCCCCATTTTCTATTAATTTTGTTGCAAAACTATGTCTGAACATATGCGGAGTTACTTTTTTAGGTAATTCTATTGTTTCTACAACATTTTTTATTGCATTTCGTACTGTTTTATTTTGAAGTCTGTAACCCGTATTATTTATAAAAACAGGCGTTGACTCCGTTATTTCTTCTAATCTGAAACCTTTAGCTATAAGTGGACGAGCATTTTCTATGTATCTTTTCAAATAAGTTTTTGCTCTATCTGTAACTAGAACTATTCTTTCCTTTGCACCTTTACCAAAAACTCTTATTTCATTATTTTCAAGATTTAAATCACCAAAATTTAATCCGCTTAATTCACTAATACGCATCCCTGTTGCCCAAAGAAGTTCTAAAATTGCTTTATTTCTGTAACCTGCAGGTGTATCCATTTTTACATTGTTTAAAATTTTTTCCATTTCATCTTGTGTTAAAAATTTTGGTAAAGATTTTGGTCGTTTAGGTGAATTTAGATTCACGGCAGGATTTATTTCCATTATTTTTTCTTTGTATAAAAATTTGTAAAAAGTTCTTACAGATGCAAGTTTTCTAGCAACAGTCGTTTTTTTATAATCAAATTTTTGAATAAAATAAAGATATTCTCTCAATTTTGTATAGTTGACTTTTTCACACGGAATATCCTTTAACCATATCAAAAAGGTTAATATATCGGAAACATAAGCCTTTAACGTATGCTGTGAAAAATTTTTTTCAACAATTAAATATGTTTTAAACATTTCAAGATACTGTTTTGAAGTTTCTAATAGTGCCATAATCCCAATTATATTGATTTTTTAACGTTAGTATTATACAATATTTACATTATTTTGAAAAAATTTTTACAAAAGATAACGGAAGAAAAATATGAGAAAAAATCTTGCACTAACTCTATCAACATTACTAATATTAAGCACAGCCGCAAATGCTGCAACAATAAATAGCACAAATAAAGGTAAACCTGCACCTAAAATGAGTGCAAAAATCGAAACAAATTATAATGCGAATATTTCAACATTAAAAAATATAGAGTACGGTAATTTAAGACAAGCTGAATCAAGAATAAACTCTATGCTTAAGTCTAATCCAAATGACATTACTGCAAAAAGTTTAAAAGTTTTACTTATGATAAAACAAAATAAATTAGATGCAGCACAAAAAGAAGTAAATAATCTTCTTAAAACATATCCTCAAAATGCTGATTTACATTATGCACAAGGACTTATACATCTTGCAAGATTAAAATCTTCAAATATGGATTACCAATCTAATAAAGATTACTTGATTTCATCAGCAAAAGACCAATTTACGGTTACAACTCTTTTAAATCCTAAACACTATGCTGCATATAATGCTCTTGGTATTTGTGAATTAAAAATGAAAAATACTGAAAAAGCCCAAGAAATGTTTGAAAAAGCTTTATCAATTGATTCTCAGTATGCAAATGCTGTCGATAATTTAGGAACAATTGATTACTTACGTAATAATCTAAATGAAGCAGAAGCAAAATTCAAAAAATCTATAAAATTGAATCCAAATAATGCAACTGCATATTACCATTTGGCTCAACTTGCAAATAAACGAACAGATTATTCGCAAGCTTTAACTTATTTGAATAATGCAGAATGCATAAATCCTAATTCATCTTCAATTCAAAATCTTTTTGGAGAAATCTACAGAAATCAAGGAAATGAAGCTGCTGCAATAGCTGCATTTAGAAAAGCAGCTGCTATTTCACCCGAAAACATTCAACCTTATTTAAATTTGGCTGAAATTTATGAAAAACGTGCAGATAGCGAATTTGCTATTGAACAATTGAAAACGGTTTCTGTAACAAATCCTAATTTATATGATGCAAAATTAAAAATAGCTGATATAAGCTATTCTACAGGAAAATACGACCAAGCTTTAAAATATTATTCATCACTTTTAGGAGTACCTAAATACAACGAAGAAGCTTTAAAAGGGGTTTCAGCAACATATTTTGAACTTGCTAAAGTAGCATCTGCTAAAAATGCAATCGGTTCAACGCAAAATTTTGTAAAAGCTTTAGATAATGTTAACAAAGCAATTGCAGCAAATCCAAAAGATTTAGAATTATATTTGGCAAAAATAAAATTAATGAATGTTGCTAATCAAAAATTCAACCAAAAAGATTTGTTAGCACAACTAGTAAATTTTCCTGCAAAAAATACAAATGATATGATAACAAAAGGTGAGGCTTATTTTGTATTGGATGATATAGTTCACGCAAATGATATGTTTGAACAAGCAATAAATAGTACAAAAAATATTAAAGATGACTTGTATTTAGCAGAAATATTGACTTACCACAAGCATTTTACACCTGCAAAAAGAGCACTGAGAAAAGCTCTTTCTCAAGACAAAGATAACAAAATAGCTTTGAGCAATTTTGAATATATACTAAAAACAGAAAATCGTTCAAAAGCATTGTATGACGATGGAACAGTATTTTTTGAAAAGAAAAACTATATATTAGCAAGAGAATATGCAACACGTGCATTAAACTTTAACCCATCAAATGTAAATGCATTGTTATTACTTGCAAAAGCAAATGAAAAAGATAAAAATTATTATGATGCAATATATAATTATCAAAAATATTTAGCATATGATCATACAAAACGTGAAATAAGAAAAATAAACAGAAAAATTAAAAAGTTAGAAAAAAAATTAAGATAAAATGAAAAAATCATTAGACGGAAAATTTTTAATAAGTGCGGCAAAATTATCTCAATGCCCTGATTACGGATTACCTGAAATTGCTCTTATTGGTCGTTCTAATGTTGGTAAATCTTCTTTTATAAATGGCTTAGCAAATAATAAAAAACTTGCCAAAACATCTAATACTCCAGGGAAAACAAGACTTATAAATTTTTTTAATTTTTCAAATAAATTTATCATAACGGATTTACCGGGATACGGTTATGCTAAAGTTTCTCAAGGAATGCAAGATGATTGGCAAAAAAATTTAGAACAATATCTTTTAAAAAGAACTCAAATTGTTAAACTTATTCAATTTGTTGATGCACGTCATGAAATTCAAAAAAATGATTTCCAAATGCGAAAATGGCTAAATCATAACAATTTAAACACTTTAACCGTTCTTTCAAAAGTTGATTTAGTTAAACAAAATGATTTAAACAAACGTATTCAAGAAGTAAAAAAGAATTTTGGTGAAGAAGTTTTATTATTCACATCTAAAAATACCCGATACAATGAAGAAGTTATAAAATATATATTTACAAATATCCTCCAAATACAGGATGAAAATTAATATACCCACCTGTTAAAATGAAATTGTAAGAAGCGCAATAGTAAATACACTTACAGGGGGAAGGTATCAAATGGCTTTAAGTATGACTAACTCAATTATTGGGACAAGGGAAGATTTTTATCCGCAAAATAACGGAGAAATTTCTGATTCTTTAACTCAAAATTGGACAGAACAAGCAATAGAATGTTATAACATCAAATGCGATTGCTCTCAATGTTCGCTTTCAGCAGGAAATTATTCTTTTGTTTGCCAAATGCCAAAAGTTATTAAATTACTTGTGAAATTAGTTGGACAACCTGAAGAAAGCAAGGGTTAATTTTCTAATTTTTCAATTAATTTATAAGTCGCAATTAAAATAGGATCTATGCTTATTGAAACAGGCGGAGAATAGGTAAGATCTATATTTACTAATTCTTCAACAGTAAATTCTTTTAAAAGTGCTGTTGCAAGAATATTAACGCGCTTATCCGCATCACCAAAACCAATACATTGAACACCTAATAATTTATGTGTATTTTTATCTGCCGTTAATTTTATTGTTATTTCCTTTGCTTCAGGCATATATTTTGATTTATCGAGATTAGTAATAATAACAGAAACAGGTTCAAAGCCTAATTTTTTTGCTTCAAAATCTGCAAGACCTGATTTTGACATAGAAAAATCAAAATATTTAACAACAGATGAACCTATAATACCATTAAACGTTTTTGCTTCTTTCCCAGCAATATTTAAAGCACAAATTCTGCCTTCTTTATTTGCAATAGAGCTTAATGGAGCAAAAATATTTTTTTTAGAAATCAGATGCAATTTTTCTGCACAATCACCAATAGCCCAAATATCTTCAATATTTGTTTTCATTTTATTATCAACTTTAATTGCACCGCTTTCTCCCAATTCAACACCCGCTTCAACAGCAAGTCTTACACAAGGTCTTACGCCTGCTGCAATCACAACAAAATCAACAACTGTTCTAAAACCATTTTTTGTTATAACTTCAATATCATTATTTTCTGTCTTTTTTAATTCAACTACCGTATCTGAATTTAAAATATTTAAATAATCCTGACTAATATTTTTTATAGTATTTTGTATTAAATTACCCATATCATCATCAAAAAATTTCATTAAATGAGAATTTTGTTCAACAATAGTAGTTGTTACATTATGACGAATAAAACTTTCTGCAAGTTCTACACCAATATAATTTCCACCTATAATCAAGGCTCTTTCACTATGTAAAAGTTTCTTTTTTATTTTTCTTCCGTCATTCAGATTTCTTAGAGTAAAAATATTACCTAAATCAATACCTTTTATATCAGGCATAAAAGGACCTGCACCAGTTGCAATAATTAATTTATCATAATTATCAAAAAATTCGGAACCTGTTTTTAAATCACGTATCAAAAGTCTTTTTTGTTCAGGAATAATTTTTAAAACTTCGTGTAAATTTTTTACATCAATTCCTGATTTTTTAAAATCATCAACTTTTCTTATAATCAGTTTTTCAATATCTTTAATAATTCCACCGATATAATATGGCATGCCACAGGCAGAATAAGAAACATTATGTTCTTTGGTATAAATAGTAATATCAAAATTAGGTTTTAAACGTTTTAATTTAAATGCGGCTTTTGACCCGCTTGCAACACCGCCTATAATAACAACTTTTGTCATAATAAATATTAATAAAATCAATATCAAAAAATTTCTATTAAACAGTAAGACAAAAAAAGAGGCTGATTTTTAATCAGCCTCTTTAATTATAATATTTAAATAACAACTATTTATTGTAAATAACTGTTAATTCATCACCAGGGTTCAATGCTGAATCATTTGTTGATGAAGGTAAGATAACATATCTGATTTCATCACCTAATTCATAAAG
>CACZSH010000075.1 GCA_902783785.1 uncultured bacterium
CTGAAGAAATGACTTTAGAAAATACAAGAACAATGTTAAACAGAGCTGAATTAACTCTTTCTAACACAATTGAATTATCAAGAAATACTGAATTACCAATCATGACTTCATCTAACATCAATACAGTAACTGCTTCAATGGCATTCGCTGCTGGTGCTAGTGCAATCGGTTGTGGTTCTTGTGTTAACAGATTAGAATCTCAAATCCAAATGTTAGCTGTTATCAAAAACTTAAGAGAAATCTCTAACAGAAATTGGTCAATGATGAATATGTCAACAAGAAGAGAATCTTTAGTTTAATTTTAAACAGAATTTATAAGAAAAAGGATAAAGTTTAAAAGCTTTATCCTTTTTTTAATTCAAATTCAATATGCTTAAAATTTCTTTTATTTCTTTTTCTAATTTATTATCTTTATTTAATTTTTCTTTAATTTGTTCGCAGGCATATATTACCGTTTGATGTTTTTTATCAATAAATTTTGCAATATCTTCAAGTTTTAATTTTAAATATTCTTTTGCAATATATGCTGTAATTTTTCTGGAATTTGATATATTTGAGCTTCTTGCTGAACTTTTTATATCTTCTACTGTTATTCCATAGTATTTTGCAATTTCTTGTGCAACTTTTTCTATATTTAATTCATTTCTTTCTTCGCATTTCAAAACATGTTTTGCAAATTCAAGTGTTATATCAGTATCTTCAAAAGAAGCAAAGGCTTCAACCTTATTAAAGGCTCCTTCAAGCTCTCTTACATTAGTTTTATAGTTTTTTGCAATATAGCAAAAAACGTCTTTTGGTATTTTTAAATTTTTAGATTTTGCAAGATTTTCTAAAATTTTTATTCTCGTTTCTTCTTTTGGAGGTCGTATTTCTACAACCAGACCTTGCTCAAATCTCGATATTAATCTTTGAGGCATTTCCGGCATATCTTTTGGAAGTCTGTCTGATGTTAAAACAATTTGTTTATTTGCAAGATGTAATGTATCAAATGTATTAAATAATTCTTCCATACATTGTTTTTTACCTTCAAAAAATTGAATATCGTCAATTAAAAGTACATCTATATTTCTGTATTTTTGTCTAAATTTGTTCATTAAATTACTTTTGTTAGAATCTTTATTTCTTGCTGTACTGTTTATGTATTCATTTATGAAAACTTCAGATTTTACACATTGAATTTTTTTACTGTTTATTAAAGCGTGTCCTATTGCTTGCATAAGGTGAGTTTTACCAAGGCCTGAACCTCCTTGAATATATAGCGGATTATATTGAGCATTAGGATTTGAGGCAACACTTTCTGCTGCTGCTTTTGCCATTTTGTTATTTTCGTCGGTTACAAAATTATCAAATCTGTACTTTAAATTAAGATTCATAGATTGAACGTAACCAAGATTTTCTATTGCTTTTTTATGTTCTTCTTCTTTTTGTTGGGCTTTTTCTATTTTACGCTCTTCTTTTTTTTCTTCTTTAGCTTTTGCTTTTTTTATTTTGTCAAAAGTTTCTTTGTCTGTTTCAAAAATAACTATAATATCTTTGTTTAAAACTTTCTTAAAAGCTTCCAAAAATTTTGGATAGTGGTTTTTTTTCAAATATTCAACAGCAATAGCCTGACCTGAAAGAAGTGTTATTTGATTGCTTTCATATTCGATTATTTCTAATGGTTCAATCCAAGCATCATATGATGAAACAGGTATTTCTGTTTCTAAAATTTTTTTTACATCTTCCCAAAGCTTTTCTATTTCGCTAGCATTCATATTCTATATTTTATAACAAAAATAATTTATATAAAACTATGCCTGCGCTTATACTTAAATTTAATGATTCTACATCATTTTTCATTTCGATGGTTAAGTTTGTGGTTGCAAAATCTTTTAATTTTTCTGATAAACCTGTGCTTTCTGCCCCAAACATAACAAGTGCTTTTTCTTTTGTTTTATAATCTTTTAAACTTACTGTGTCAGATAATTTTGGAAGTGTAGCAATTCTATCAAAATCGCTAAAGTATTCTTTTAAAAGATGAATATTTTTAATGTTATAAACAGGTGTTTTCCAGAGGTTTCCGACAGAAGCTCTTACGCATTTAGGGTTATAAATATCAACAGTATCTCCGAAAAGAATTATTGCGTCTAAACCTACTGCAGCAGACGTTCTTAATATTGTTCCAAGGTTTCCTAAGTCGTTTATGTTTTCAAATAACGCAACTTTTTTTGCGGTTTTTAAATAACTTAGTTCAAAATTTTTTTGTTTTCCTATTGCTATTATTTCAGGTGCTGTATTTGTTGTTGAAATTTTTTTAAGAACTTGTTCTGTTGTATAAATTATTTTATTTTCATCGAAATTGAAAGATTTACCTTTTAAAATAAAAATATGCTCAATTTCTATACCTGATAAAATAGCACCTTCTATAGCTTTATAACCTTCAAGTAAAAATTTCTTTGTATTATCTCTGTGTTTTTTTTCTTGAAGTTTTACGGTTTCTTTTACTAAATCGTTATTTACGCTTGTAATTTCCATTACATAACCTCAAAATCTTTTAATTGTTCTTTTTCTTCTTCTGTTAGTAAATCGAAATTGATTAGTTTCTTTTCGTAACACATTTTTGAAAATGAATGTATTTTTCTGTTTTTCATATAAACAGAGTTTTCTAATCTTACTCCGCCAAAATCTTTATTATAAAGTCCAGGTTCTATTGTAAAGCACATATTATCTT
Organism: uncultured bacterium; assembly: GCA_902783785.1. Taxonomy (GTDB): domain Bacteria; phylum Cyanobacteriota; class Vampirovibrionia; order Gastranaerophilales; family Gastranaerophilaceae; genus UBA791. Next base: position 2,711 of record CACZSH010000075.1, read on the forward strand.
CTATCGGTGTTTGAGTAACGGATGATATTACCGGTGATAAACGAGGTGGTTGTTCATGAACACTTATGCCTATTCCGTGCCCTAACCCATGTGAAAATTCAAAATTTTCGGGAGCAATTTTATCCAATAATTCTCTTGCTGTTTTATCAATATCGTAACCGGTTGTTTTGTCGCTTATTTTTGTATTAAACGCTGCAAGACTTGATTTTAGTACAAGTGTATAAATTTTTCTTTGCTCTTCTGTAGGTGTTCCCTTTATAAAAACTCTTGTTATATCAGTTGCATAACCGCCTTCGTAATACGCTCCGCAATCTATTAATACTAATGAGCCGTTTTTTACTATTTCTTTTTCAGAACTTTTTGAATAGTGAGCAAGTGCGGCATTTTTATCTTTTGCAACAATTGATTTAAATGATAATAATTTTGCGCCATATTTTTTAAATGCTTTTTCAAGTTCTATATCAATATCTTTTTCAGATATGTTTTCTTTGTTATTTATAAATTCTCTTATATCAAATACGGCTTTATCCGTTCTTTCAAAACATTTTTTATAATGTTCCAGTTCTTCATTAGTCTTTACTGATTTCATATTTAAAATCGGATTATTTTCCATAGGCTTTGCAAAATCTTTGAATAGCATAAAATCAGCCATATTTGTACTTATTTTGTCAAAATATATTGTATTCAAATTTGATAAATTATTTTTAAATTCATTTAATGGTTTTATAATTAAATCCTGATTTTCAGCGATATCATCACAAAATAATATCGCTAAATTTTTAGTAACAAGAGCTTTTCCGCTTATGGCCGTTGAATAATTTTTAGAAAAATCTCTTAAATTTGTTATGTAAGAAACTTCTTCTAAGTTATTAAAAAGGTATGCTTCGTATTTTTTTAGTGATTTTTGAATACTCTTGATTTTTTCTTCGGATGATTTTCCGCAAATTTCTTTGCTTACCAATTCTAAAAGCTTTTTATTTTTTGTTGATTTTTCTTTTGTGTAAATATCTTTTTCTAAAATTTTTATTTTAACTTTTTTTTCATCCAGTATATTTTTTAAACTTTCATATCTGTATACGGATGTTTTTTCTCCAATTATACCAAGTGTTGAATTTTGTTCAATAATGTTAGTTGCTTCTTCTAAAAAGCTTTGATTTTGTTGTAATTTTACAACTGTTATTTTTGATAAATCACACTCTCTATCGGCTTGTTCGTGGTATCTGCCGTCAACAAATAAATAAATATTACCTTCACGGGTTACAAGTGCATCTCCTGTTGAACCTGTAAAACCCGTTAAGTAATATCTTGAATTTTCTTCCAAAACATTATATTCTACCAAAAATTTGTTGGTAGAATTTATAATTAAATAATCCAAATTGTTTTGTTTTAGAAAATCTTGCATAACTGTTTAAACTATTCTTCTACATCTGTTAGTTGAATTAAGTGCCATCCAAATTGAGTTTGAACAGGTTCTGATATTTCACCTTTTTTCATTGAAAAAGCTGCATCTTCAAAAGGTTTTACCATTTGACCTTTTGTGAAAAAGCCTAAATCTCCACCTCTGGCACCTGATGGACAAAGAGATTCTAATGCTGCAATATCTTCAAATTTTGATTTTCCTGATTTTATTTCTTCTAATAAATTTTTAGCTTCTTCTTCAGTTTTTACAAGAATGTGGCTTGCCCTTACGCTTTTGTACATAATTTTCTCCTTTTATAAAATGTCTGTATTTATTATATAATAAAAACTCTTGACAAACACTGAAACCATGATGAATACATGATTTGATTGGTATTTTAATTCAGATTGTAACGAAATGTAAAAATATTGAGCATGGGTGTGCCATGAAAAATTTTCTTGTATTATCATGCATGTACAACTATCCCCAAATCTCCTCCCAAGATTATGAAGTACTAGCTGCACAAGCAGCTATTTTTTTTGCTTTATTTATTGGTTTTGCAGGATTTGTATTTTGAATTATTAATCATGCTCAAACCATGGCTCCATGCAGGTTTTAGCATGTTAACTATTGTAACAAATTTGTTTAAATTTTAATTCGCAATGGCAAAATTTTTTCAAAAAATGTTTTAATCTTAATGTAGGTAGTTATAAGTTATTATTTGTGTGGTAAATATGCAAGCTGTAAATAACATAAAAACTCAAACTTATTTAAATAATCTGGCTCAACCTAAATCTCAGGTTGCATTCAGAGGGGCACCTGATTTAGATACGTTACGTTCGAAGCAAGATGAATTTAGAAGAATGTCTGAAAATGCTGATAGTAACGGAATTATGGGTAAAATAAGTAAATTTGCAACAAAAGCAATAGGTATTGTTATTGCCTTTACTGCAACCAAAATTTGTTTGGGCAAAGCTGCAGATATGATTACCGGTACTTTGGGTAAAGGTGCTAATACTATAATTGAAAAAGTTGGTGAAAAATCTGCAGAAAATGCAGATAAAGTAACTAAAATTGTTGATAAAGTTAAAAGTTTTAACCTTGATAAAATTGCAGTAAATGTTATTGCTGGTGGTGCAGCTCTTGGAGTTGCGATGAAAGATTTTGGTCTTGTTAAGAAAAATGTTTCTGATACGACCGAAAATCTTGTAGAAAATTCTATTGACAAAGCTCAAGGTAATTCGTATAATGACTATAGTGATAGTGTCGATGATGTTGACGACATTTAATCAGTGTTTATAAAAGGTGGGTAAGTATATGATAAGTCCAATTTCACAAGTTTCGTTTAAAGCAAATGTTCCAAAAATTGATGCTATGGATGCTATTGATAAAACTCAAAAAACAATGGCTACTATATCTAATTTATCACAAGGCGCTGATGAATTTAAAAAGAATGTAGAAACAGATAAGGCAGCTTATTCTGAAGGTATTACTGATTCTATTAAAGAAGCTGCAAAAGATAATAAAGCGTTAGAAGCTGTTGCTAAAGCTGCTGATACTAAAGTTGGTAAAAAAGTAGCAGATATATTTGGTAGTTTTACAGCTTTTTGTACTAATTTGGCAGGTGTTGCTACAAACGTTGCTAAGTAGTTGTTTTTAAGTTTAAAAAAATAGGTGAACAATTTTGTTCACCTATTTTTTTATGTGTATCCAAGCTGTTCGTTCTTTTTAAACCATGTTAACTGTCGTTTTGCATAATTTCTGGAATGCTGTTTTATAAGTTCTATTGCTCTGTCAAAACTAATTTCCTTATCAAGATATTGTATAATTTCGCTATAGCCTATTGTTGAAATTAGATTTTTTATTTTTCCGTGTTTTTTAAGTAAATATTTTGTTTCTTCCAGTAAGCCTTGTTCAACCATTATATCAACACGTTTATTAACTCTTTCGTAAAGTTCTTCCCTTGTCATATTTATTCCAATCCATTCAACAGCGTATGGTGGTTCTTTTTGATTATCATATTTTGACATTGGTTCGCCTAAACTATTACAAACTTCAATCGCTCTTATTATTTTACGTTTTTTAGGTTCTTTCATCATGTAAAAATAAGTTTTTTCATCTAAATCTTTTAGTTTATTTAGTAATTCTTCTATTGAAAATTTTTCCAATTCTTCACGCAAATTTTTATCTGGGGCAACTCTAGGCAAATTCCATCCTTCAAGTAATGCTTTAAAATACAAACCTGTTCCACCAGCAATTATAGGAATTTTACCCTTATTTATAATTTCTTCAATTGCTTTTGTAGCATCATCAACATAATTTGCAACACTGTATTCAAATTCTGGTTCAACTATATCAATCATATAGTGTTTTATGCCTTGCATTTCTTCTTTTGTAGGTTTTGCACAACCTATATTAAAACCTTTGTAAATTATTCTGGAGTCAGCAGATATTATTTCTCCGTTAATTTGTTTTGCAAGTTCTATTGCATAGGCAGTTTTGCCTGATGCTGTTGGGGCGGCTATTGCTATAACTTTATTTTTAGTCTTCTTCATGTTCATATGTGTATTTTTTATCATAATATAGGAATATTAACATTGACATATGCACTATAAAGAATATATAAATTATAGTCATTATAAAGAATATTAACGGATTTAGTATTATATATGCATTTATTACTGCAAATGCACAATTAATAACAATTAAACTTAAAAGCAATGTTAATATTTTAGGCGAAGTAAATGCATCTTTGGTTGAATACCACAAAGCTAAAAATACGTTTTTAGTTTTGAAAACAATATAAGGTATCCACATTAATGTAAATAGTAAATATATTATAGTTGATACAACATATAAGAATAACCAGCCGGATAATTTTATAATTTGTTCATAAGTTAAGTCCGCAAATAAATATCTTAAATTTGTTAAATCTTTTATTGCTGCATATAATTTTAATTCCATTTCAACTTTGCCTATAAATTTTATAGCTATTGCATAATCAATGGTGTAAATAAAAATAAGTATAAAAGCAGCGCAAAATATAAAATATATGAATGTTAAAAAGTAATCAGCAACTCCTGCAGGAAATAACTTTAGTAACTCGAAATCTTTATGTATATTTATCAAGCTGAATCGAGAATTTATGATTGCCATTTTTACCATATAAAACCATCCTGCAAAAAATATTGCAAACATTATGATTAATGTAAAAATAGTCATACAAAGAGACAGTGCATTAACAATTGATATTTTTGCTGCACCTAGATACAACGATAATACAATCATGAATAATATCAATGGCGATATACATATTAAATTTTCATAAGCTATATTAAAAGCTTCTTTAAAACATCTGAACATTATTATTTGCTTTCATTTGTTGTTACTAAAGTTTCTTCTGTTTTGTCTTTTATTTCTGAAATTGTTGGTACTTGTTGCATTGTTTTACGTTTTTTTCTTCTCATTAAATCTACAAACGCTTCAAGTCTTGTTAAATATCCTGCTTTACCTGTTTGTTCATCCATAACCAAACTTAAAATCGGAATATCGTGTTCTTCTCTCATTCTTGGAAAAATATTTTGCGACATTATTTCCGGCATACAAGTAAATGGAGAAATGTGGATAATTCCGTCTTTTCCTTTTTTATTTGCATAAGCAACATCAGATACACATTCTAAAGCGTCACCGCCTATATCTCTCATAAGATAAGGTTTTGCCATTTTTTCAGCTCTTTCTAAATGAGTTTCTTCATCTCTTTTTCTAAATATTTTTGGAATAATGGCATCTTTTAAAAAGCTTCCAACGGTTAAACTTCTTCTAGTTTGTACACCCATTTTACCCAGTTCTCTTTCTATATTTTGGTTAGAAAATTTATCGCAAACAAGGAATATTTCACCTGTTAAATCTACATATAGAACTTCTCGTTTTTCATCAATTTCGGTTTTTGCCATTTCTTTGAATGCACGTTTTCTTGCTTCTTTTAACATTCTTGTGTTTTTTACGCTGGATACAAGTCTTAATGCTTTTTTATAGTGCTTTTCTGCTTCGCCAAAAGTTATTTCTCTTGCTCTGTAATATGACAATAATGTATCTAAATCATCAAGTAAAAATATTGTTCTTATAATTAAGTGTGCTGCTCTTGCAAACAAAATGGGATCATTTTTTTTTGTCAATCTTTTTAAAAAATCAAAAACTCCTTTTATTCCGTCATATAGAGAAAGTTCTATGTAATTTGCGTTATATCCTAAATCTTGAAGAGCTTCTTGAATATTAGTTCCATATTCTCCGAGTCTGCAAATTCCGGGAGAAGTTATCATTGCAACATAATCAGCTCCGCCTTCTATAGCTTCAATAAAATTTCCTAAAATTAATTTGTAAGGTAAACATACAGCTTCAGGTGAATACTTTGTTCCAAGAGATAAAGTTTTTTTGCTTGTATATGGTGGAATATATGGCTCTATACCAACTTTTCTCAAAGCTGCTGCCCAACCTATACAAATTGTTCCCATATGAGGAAATGCTACTTTTATTTTTTTATTTTCTTCTTTTGTCATTCTTTTTCCTTTTATGTTTAAATTTAAATTTTTTTATATCATTCCTTGTAGTGCAAGTTGTTTTTTTATTCTATTCAATCCGGATTGGATTATTCTTGATATTCTGGATTCAGAAATCTTATATTCTTCAGACATTTCTCTTAGTTTTTTATCTTTGAAAAATTTTTGTTCAATAAAATCTTTTTCTCTTTCAGGTATATTTTCCATAGCTTTCATTATTTTAGATTTTAGCTGAAAAAATTCATATGATTCTTCAGGATTTCTGCTGCTATCTTTTATTTGTGTTGGATTTTCAGCTTCCGCCATTTCATCTATTGATAAAATTGATTTATAAACTGCTTGTCTTATTTCTTCGCCGGTTTCAATATCTATTTTTTTCTGTTTTAAAGAATACCATTTATATCTACGTCTAACTTCATTTCTAATCGCCCATTTCATTGCTGTTGAAAGATATGCATTGTTGTATTCTTCTTTTTTACCGTTTTTAAAAAGTATATATAACGTGTGAGTATTAAGGTTTACTAATTCTTGATAATCTACAAGGTGAGAGGCTGTCGATAATTTTGAGTACTCAACTTTTGCAACTGTCTCTATTAAAGCTTTATATTCTCTTAAATCAATACCTGATTTTTCTTTAGCTAGCATTTACTGAAATAGACCTATTTAATAATCCTATAAACACATGCTATATTTTATCTCAAAAACGTTTTATTAACTATAAGTAATTAACATTTTTAAACATGTTTTGGTTAAATATTTTTCATAAAAAAATGCCCGCTTTGGGCGAGCATTCTTTTTTTACAAATAAACTATTCAGCTAACAATTTATTAACCGCAATTGTTAATCTTGATTTTTTTCTTGCAGCTGTATTTTTGTGTAAAACACCTTTCGAAACAGCTTTGTCGCAAAGTTGATAAGCTTTTGATAAAGCACATTTTAAAGCTTCTGAATCTTTAGCTGATGCTAATTCAAGAACTTTTTTCATTGCAGTTTTAATCATTGTTTTCATTGCAACGTTTTGCAATCTGTTTTTTTCTGCTACAAGAATTCTTTTTTTTGCTGACTTAATATTTGCCATAATTTTCCTTCTTTCTTAACATTGTGCGTTTAATGACGACGCATATTGTTAGAGGTGGTGAGTACTGTAATTCTATTATAAAAAAAAAATTTTTACTATCATTTTTTTAAATTTTGTAACATTATTATAATTATAGCCTTATATATAACTGGAAATTATCTTTGTTTGTTTTATAATTATTGCAAATATAAGTGTAGAGAAAGTAAATTGATATAAAGAGAGAACGGAGGCACAATATGTCACTAGGACAATTCGTTTTTATGCTACACAGTCATTTACCCTATTATAGAAAAGCAGGTATGTGGCCGTTCGGTGAAGAAAACTTATATGAATGTATGGCTGAAACATACGTTCCTTTATTAAACGCTATTAGCGAATTATATGATGAAGGTATTAAAGCTAATTTAACTGTTGGTATCACTCCTATTTTGGCGGAACAATTGATTGATGAACATTTAAATCAAGGTTTTGCAGAATATCTTGATACAAGAATTAAAGCAGTTGCTGAAGATTTGGAAAGATATCCTGATCCGAATGTAGCTCATTCACAACACTTAAAATATTTAGCAGAATACTATTACAAGCATTTTACAAAATTGAAAGATGATTTTGTAAATAAATACGAAATGAACTTGATTAAATATTTCAAAAAATATCAAGATTTAGGATGTATTGAAATTACAACATCAGGTGCAACTCACGGTTTTTCACCGTTACTTGCAACTGATACAAACTTAAATGCTCAATTTAAGGTAGGTTCAGATACAACAAAGAGAATTTTTGGTAAAAAAGCTCAAGGTTGTTGGTTACCTGAATGTGCATATAGACAAGGTTATGAATATACAGGAAAAGATGGTCAAAAGAAATGGAGACCTGCTATTGAAGTAACATTGCAAAATAATGATATTGAATACTTCTTTACTGAATCTCACGTAATTGAAGGTGGTAATTCTATCGGACATAGAAGAGTTGTAGGTATTTATGGAAATATTGAATATATTCCTCTTCCAAAACGTGAATTAACAGGATATGATACTTATTCTGCATATTGGTTACCGGATGCTCAAGTTGCTGTTATGGGAAGAAATGACAGAGCTGGCTATCAAGTTTGGTCAGCTGCTGATGGTTATCCTGGTGACGGATGCTTTAGAGAATTCCATAAAAAAGATGATAAATCAGGTATGCAATATTGGAGAATTACATCACCTACTACAGACTTAGGTGATAAAATGCTTTATGATCCTGTATTAGCCCATAATAAAGTTTGTGAAAATTCTGACCACTATACACACTTAATCGAAAACTTATTGAGAGATTACAAAAATTCTCATGATGGTAAAGAAGGTCTTGTAATGGTATCATTTGATACAGAGTTATTCGGACACTGGTGGTTTGAAGGTGTTGAATTCATTAAACAAGTAATTGAAAAATTACATGATTATCATAAGGATGTTGAAATGATGACAGCTGGTGCTTATGTTAAAAAGTATCCTCCTAAAGAAGCTATTCAAATTCCTGAATCATCTTGGGGACAAGGCGGTCATTTCTATGTTTGGATGAACCACTTAACAGAATGGATGTGGCCAATTATTCATTCTTGTGAAAAACGTATTATCGATATCGCAGACAGATATGAAGAAAAACCTGAAGATAAATTGTTGTTAAGAGCTTTATCTCAATTAGCAAGAGAAAATCTTCTTCTTCAATCTTCTGATTGGCCGTTCTTAATTACAACATGGCAAGCAAAAGATTATGCAACAGACAGATTTAGAGAACATGTTGCAAGATTTGAAACAATCGCTGATATGATTGATGCAAATAATATTGACGAAGATAAATTAAGAGAAATTGAGGAAATTGATAACTGCTTTGCAGATATTGATTATAGAGTATATCTTCCGATTGAAGAAGGTGTTATTCCTCAACAAGCAAAAAAACTTCAACCTTTATATAAATAATAGTTGAATTTAAAAGATATAAAATGGAAGCTTTTATTTATAAAAGCTTCCATTTTTGTTCATATTTATTTTTTTATTTGTTTTATCCTAGCTTTTTTAAATATAATTCTTCATATAAAACGGAACATAATGCGGCTAGAGCTGGTGCGAAAATGGTACCTATAACTCCGATATATTTTGTTGCTAAAAATAAGAATAAAAATATTGCAACAGGATGTATATGCATGACTTTTCCAAAAATATCTGGTCTTACTAAATTATTTTCAATTAATTGTGCAAGTGTAAATATGGCAACAACAGCAATAACTGCTCCTGAACCCGCATCATAAGTTGCTAATAAACAAACTATTAATGCAATTGTTGGTCCAATTACAGGAATAATATCAAAAACTGCGCTTATCACTGAAAGTAAATGAGCATAAGGAACTTTTAATATTAAAAGTCCAATTAGCATTACTATTCCAACACTTAATGATGTTGTTAAAGTTGCAATTATATATCCTCCCATTTTTTCTGAAATTATTTTTCCTACTTTTTCTGCTCTCTTTCTCATATTTGAAGGGAAAGATTTTAAAAAGAAATTTTTAAGAATTGTTTTATCAACTATAAAATTAAATATTAAAATTATTGATACTAAAAAATACATAAAAAAAGAACTTATACTTTTCCCGATATTTATGGCATTAGCTAAAATATCAGTTGAGGATATTGAAATTTGTTCCATTAAATTATCAGTATCAGGTGCTAAAAATGTAAATTGGTTTAATACCGGTAAAGTGAATATATATTCATCAAAACTATCAATATATTTGGGCAATTTGTATAAAAATATTTTTATTTGTTCAATAGTTATTATACAAACCGGAATAAAAACGGCAATAATAATTAATAATGAAATGGAAGTTACAATAATAGCCGCTATATTTCGGGGCATTTTCTTTGTCATTTTATCTACAATTGGATTTAAAGAACAAGCGATAACAAATGATGCAAAAAACATTATGGCTATGTCTTTACAAGTAAAAATAAAAGTTAAAAATAGTAATAATACAATTAAAAATATAATATTTTTTGAATTTACGTACTTTTTTACTGCATTTTCGAACATAAAATCTCCTAAAATTTTATTTTAGTCAATAATAACACAAAATACTACAAAGTTTTACTATTTATAATATAATTAATGTATGTATAAAAATATTTTTCTTTTATGTTTAATATGTTTTTTTAGTGCAATGTATTGTTGTGCTGAAGAATATAAACAAATTGATTTTAAAACTGCAGTTGAAATTGCACAAAAAAAACAACCTTGATGTGCAAGCTTCAAAAATAAATGTTTCTGTTGCAAAAAACGATATAAAAATAGCAAATCGTTTACAAAACCCTTCAATTAATACTTTTTTTAATTTTGGTGAAGCTGGGCGAGGAAATCCAAATCAAATTGGTGCATCAGAAATAATAGAATTATTTAAGAGAGGTCCAAGGAAAAAACTTGCTAAAGCAAAATATAAATTAGCTTCGGATAATTATGATTATGAAAAATTTAATTTAAAAATGGATGTTGCGGAGGCTTATATAAGATTGGTTGTTGCAAAATATGTTTTAAAAAAATATGAACAGCAACAACAATATCTTGAAAGTTTACATGGAATAGCAGATAGAAATAATCATAAAAATAAACTTGTGGAAACGGAATTAGATGTTATTCAATCAAGAATTGCTTTGAATGAAATAACTACAAAAGTTAATAAGGCTAAGTCAGAAACGAAAATTGCAAGAATAGAATTTAATAGAACTATAAATTCTAAAGACGGTGATTATGATTCACAAGATGTAGGTACCAAAAAGTTAAGTGAATTGATAAGCCTTGATATGCCAAGTTTAACAGAAGAAATTCCTGCATTCACGCAAATTGAAGATGCTGCATTAAAAAACAGATATGATATAAAAATTGCAAAAAAACAAATTGATGCGGCAGAAAAGAATTTAACAGTTGTGATAAGACAATTAGTTCCTGATTTGGAAATTGAAGGTGGTTATGCATATCAGGCTGCAAATTATTCAGAATCCGGCACGTATAAATCGGGTGCGTATTTGTCTGCGGCTTTAGTTAATTTACCGTTATTTTATACTTATAAACCAGAAATAAAAAATGCTAAATTAGAGATTGAGCAAGCTAATATTAATTATGCTTCTACTGTTAATAAAGCAAAAAAAAATCTTGAGATTGCATATGAAAAATTTACAACAGCTCGGTTAATTTTAAAAAATTATGATGAAAATATTTTAAAAGATACCGATATTTTATTTAAAAATTTTGAAAAAATGTACCAATCTACAAATGTTGATTTTTCGGCGTTAGTATCAATTGAGGAAACTTATTATGATTTGGTTAATGGTTATTCATCAGCTTTAATTGATTATTATGTTGGGTGGATTGATTTTTTGAGAGAGCTCAATACGGAAAATTTTGCAGTGCAGTTATAAATTTTAAACTTGTATAAAAATTTATAATAATCACTTAAAAAATATAATTATATACATGTTGGATATATTTTTCGTAGTCTTTTATATTATGGAAAGATATTGAAAATTCGCAGATATTTTCTCCTAATAATTGAGAATCTTTAGTTGGTAGTGGTGGTCCTGCAGGAGTTGAACGTGCAGGATTTTTAGGATTCGAAATTATGCCGGTTGCTCTTAAAAGAGTTATTGAAATACTATTTTTAAATATTTCATATTCAGTTAAACCTTTTGTTACTATACCAATTCCGTTTGCATTTACGTATCTTTGCATAGGGGCAGTATTTGTTTTTGCTTCAATACCTTTTGTTTTTGGCAGATTTTTTCTTATATCATAATTAGGGTCAAAATCTCTTTTTAATATTTTGTTTAAATCTTCAGAATATGTTTCTGTTATAGGTTTAAGAGTGTTTATTTTGGCTTGAACTTTGTGGTTTTCTTTTTTGTTATTATAAATTGTCTTAAAATCTAAAATATCTGTGTTTTTGTCAAGCGATACAAGAATTTCTAAATTCTCGGTATTTATTTTTAAAATACATCTTAAATCGCTCTTAAACTCAATTGAAGATGATAGAATTTTCTCACAAGTTCCGTAGTCGTTTTCATCAGGTGCAAAGTTATAACTGTCTCCTAAATCCTTATAGTCGACAAATTCTATAAAATTATCAATATCATTAATCTTTATTTTATTATCAATAATTTCAAGTTTTATTTTAGAATTTTTTATATAATTTTCACCAATCTCTAAATCTGAAGTGTCATTTTTTAGTATTTTTTCTCTCATTTCAGTTGGTTGTATAGCGTTAACTTCAAAAAGATATGTATAAATATTTTTATAATCTTCAGTTACAGGTATTTTTAATGTATTTTGAAGAATTTCGTTTTCAAAACCTTTGCGTGTTGACAAAATAGGGAATGGTAAATCTATTTCTGATTCAAATTCAATAATTCCGCTGTATGGTTTATCTCCTAAATTTATAAGAAAAGTATCTGCCGTTTTAAATCTGGCTTCATCAATGATTGTTTGTGCAATTTGAATAATTTTTTTGTATTTTAACTTATTTTCAAAATGAACATCATCTGTTGAGCATCCGCAGATTCCGTCATGAGCCATATTTTCAATTAACAGCTTGTAAGCATATTCAATTAAATTGCTATAATTAAGATGAAAATGCTTTTGTGTTCTGTTTGCTAAATCTAACATGTATGATGCTTTTGCTCTTAATTTTTTCAAGTCCATTCTTGAAGAATAGCATCCTTGCAGAATGAAGGTTATGGAATTATCTCTAAGTTCATCATTATATTCATATTTTTCAAATTCGTTTTCTACTTCTTTAAAATAATCAAAAGGTGAACCTAAAATTATTTGATAATCTTCGAGTCTGGCATTAACTTCTCTTATTTGATGTGTTATATCTTCTGATATACCAAGGTGATCTGCGCCTATTGGCATTAGAAGAATATTCGATGATTTTTCTGAAATTTTATCAAGATTATTTTTCAAAAATTTAGTTTTTTCATCTATTGTTAAATCTGCTGCAAAAATATCCATAAAATATCCTCGCACAAGATTTACGCAATTTATTCCGTTAAACTTGAAATTTGCAGGAATATTATCGTTACAGCCTCTCCAAACAACAGATTTATCTATTCCAAAACTTTTAAAAATCTCTGTTATATGTTTTGAATGACCGAAAGTATCTGCTAAATATCCTATAAAATCTTTACATCCAAATTCTTTTGATATTTTTAATCCTATTTCCAAGTTTTTTTCAAAACATTGTTTATCTGTTAAATATTCATCAATAAGGCAATATGCCGGACCAATAAATAATTTTTTATCTTTTATTAACTCTCTTATTAATTCTTCTTTTTCAGGTCTTATTTTCAAATAATCAAGCAAAGCACCAACTTGTCCGTCAAAATAAAAACAAGGAATTTTATTTTGTTCAAGCATGTCTAAAATATTATCGAATACTCTTAAAAGTCGTATTCTAAATATTTCAAATTCCCTATACCATTCTCTATCCCAGTGTGTATGAAGATATGCGATTACTTTTTTCTTTGTCATGAAATTATTATAACAGATATTATAAATAATATTATACATCGTTAACATGATTGACAAATATTGAAATTTTTTGTACATGTAATATATGGCTTTAGTATATTTAAGTTTAGGTTCAAATAAAGGAGATAGAGTTGGTTTTATTCAACAAGCAACAAGTTTGTTGAATGAAGATAAACAAGTTGATTTGATTAGAACATCTGCATTCTATGAAACTGAACCTTGGCATACTGATACAAGTAATTGGTTTGTAAATGCTGTTATAGAAATTAAAACAAGTTACACTCCGGATGATTTATTGAAATTATGTAATCAAGTTGAGGAAAAGCTTGGTCGTGATAGAGAAGCTGAAGGTTTTTACGGCGATAGAACCATTGATATTGACATCTTATTCTATGATAAAGAAATAATTTATACGGAAAATTTGATTATTCCTCACAAATATTTCCATAAAAGAGCTTTTACGTTAGTTCCTATGTTGGAACTATCTCCTGATTTTGTACATCCTGAATTGAAAAAAACAGTAATGGAACTCCATGAAGAATTAGAAAATCCTGAAATGGTATTTTTATATGGGACAAGGGTTGACTTGTAAAAAGCCGAAAGTTGCCATTATAGGTGCTGGTCCTGCAGGATGTATGTGTGGTATTACAATCTCAAAAGATTGTGATGTTAATTTTTTTGAGATGGCGAAACCTCTGAAAACTCTTTTGGCGACAGGTGGCGGAAGATGTAATCTTGCTCATGCCGAATATGATTTTAAAGAACTTGCCAAATATTATCCTAGAGGTGAAAAGTTTCTTTATTCCATTTTTTCAAGGTTCTCTACACAGGATACTTTAGATTTTTTTGAAAAAATCGGTATTAGAACTTACGCTCAGTCTGATGGTAGAATATTTCCTGTTTCTAATTCTGCATTAGAAATTAGAGAAAAAATGCTTGCTCAATTAAAGAATGCTCGATTTATTAAAGAAAAAGTTATTGATGTAAAAAAAATCGATGAACATTTTTATATCACGACAGAAAATAATAAATATCTTTTTGATATTGTTGTTATTGCAACGGGAACACATCTAGGATTACAATTTTTAAAGAAACTTCCGCATAAGGTACATGAATTGAAACCTTCTTTATGTGGTTTAGTTACAAAGAATGATTTTTCTACTCTAAAAGGAGTAGTTTTGAATGATATTATTATAAAATATAATAAAATAGTTCTTGAGGGTGATATGCTTTTTACTGATAATGGAGTATCAGGTCCCATTATTTTTAAACTCTCTTCAATTAATTCTCGAGTAGGATATCCTTATGAAATTAAAATTAAGTTTATTCCAAATAAAATTGATTTGGAAAAATTGCTAAAACTCAATAATAACCGTACATTAAAAAATGCTTTGTCTAATGTTTTACCAAAATCTTTTGTTAAATACATTCTTAATTTTCTTAAAATAGATGAAACTTTAAAAATTAATTGTACAACAAATAATACCAGAGAATTACTACTAAAGAGTTTAAATAGCTTTTCTGTAACTGTTATAAGTGCTAGAAAAGGCGGAGAAACAGTGTTCTCTGGGGGTATTAGTTTATCAGAAATAGGCTCAAACTTGGAATCAAAACTTGTTGAAAATTTATATTTTTGTGGTGAAATTCTAGATATAGACGGGTTTTGTGGCGGGTTTAATCTCCAAAATTGCTGGAGTACTGGGTATTTAGCCGGATGCAGTATCCTTGAAACCATGTATGGACATGGTTTTGCACGTTATAAAGATTTTTCTTGATATTATTGAGTTTTGGCTATCTATTTAAAATAGAATATTAAGTATTGTAACATGTATTATTCTAAAGTGTTATAAAAATCTAATACTTTGGTATAATAATAATGTAAGCATTAAGGATGTATCACATACTTCTTTTAGATGACATTTGAAGAAAAGTGTTGATTTTAGAATTAGTTAGTGGTAGCATAAACGTATTAGTCGCAATTAGTAAAAAAGGATTAATTTTATGAGTAGAAAATCGGGTTTCACGTTAGCAGAAGTTTTGATTACGTTAGCAATTATTGGTACTGTTGCCGCAATGACTATTCCGACATTAATGACAAACACCAATAAAATGGAATTTAAAACAGGTTTTAAAAAGATTTTGTCTACGACAAATCAAGCTGTAACAATGAGTGTAGCTTTAAATTATATTGATTTTTCAGATACAGTTGCAACTGATACAAATCCTACACAATCTATTTTGGGGATTTTTATCAATAGAATGCACGTTACAAAGACAGCTTATGGTACAACATCTGATACATCTGTTGAACGTATGTTTCACTCTGGTGCGAGTTCTAACTATACTGTTTTCTTTGCTGACGGTATGGTTTTATCATTTCCTGCTTCGTCTTCGAATTGTAGATTGCAGACAGGTGCAAGTTCAAGATCAACTCTTTGTAAAGGAATTGTTGACGTAAATGGTACTCGTGCTCCAAACTATTTGTCAAACTGTTTGGGTACTCAAACTAAGAATGCCACTACAGATGGTGGTACTACTCAATGTAATCCTAACAATGCAGGTATTTTTGACCAATTCTCTATTTTTATGGCAGATCAACAAATTCAACCAAATGGTCAAGCTGCAAAATATGTATTATTTGAAAACTAGTTAAGAATTATTTGATAAGGTGTGTTTTTAAAAAGAAGGTTATGATTTAGCCTTCTTTTGGTTTTGTTATTTGATTTTAAAGATCTATTGGACCAATTTTTTCAAAACTATTTATTTTATCTTTTGTCTTTTGTAAGTCTATTGCAAATTTTGTTGCTTTTTTAGAATCTTTGCAGTTTTTTAGTTGAACATTAAGAACCAGTATTTTTTCTTTTAATTTTCTAATATTTTGTTTGTATTTTTCCCATTCGAGAAAAAACCAGCCTTCATATCCGCAATTTTCCGGTGGTTTTTCGTAAAAGTTTTTTATAAAAGTACAATCTTCATTACATTTCTTACAGTGATTGCAAAATCTTTCCGGTCTATTTTTGAAAATGCTTTCCATAATTTTATTATATGCTTTAAATATTTATTTTTTATTTTTTGTAATATTTATTAACAAATTGTTTTTATTGAGCAATTTTTTTATTGCTGAAAACTTTATATAAGTGTAGTGTTAGTTAAATAATTGCATGCATTTGCATGTAGGTTAAGGAAAAATTTATTATGAATGTTTCGGCGGGAATTACGAAAATTTTAGCAAAAGGTGTCGGCGTTGCAGGTATTGGTGCAGCTTTGTATGATGCACATCAATATGGTAAAATTCAGGCAAAAACCTGCAGTAAGAATCATCTTGCTAATTCTGCTTGTGATGCTTATATGGATTCAAAGACTTTAAGCAGTACTAGTACTATTGATTCTAAATTGCAAAAGGCTCGACTTGATGCCGAAATGAAAGGTGGCTTGTTTGGTGGAATTCGTAGCGGATTTGCTCAAGCAAAAGGTTATGTTAAAGGTGCATTTACATCGTTAGCTGAAAATATTGTACCTTTAGCTTTATCTGCAGCAACTCTTGTTACAAAAGGAAAAGTTTCTAACATTTTAGGTGCAGCAACTGCTATTTATGGTGGTGTGAGAGCTGCAACTACTGCCTTTGGTATAGGCAAAACAAATTATTTGAATAAATAACTAAACTATTAACCAATAAAACTTAACTATCAAACTACAATTAGCGGTAAATTTGTTTTACCGCTTTTTATTTTACATTTTTGTAATCTTTTGTGTTTTGTATTTAATAATGATAAAATATTTTTGGAGGATATAGTTTTGGGAAATTTTAATATACGTACATTTTTAAAACAAGCTGTTAAGACTGGTGCATCAGATGTCCATTTGCATGTTGGAGAACGTCCTGTTTTGCGTAAGGATGGAAAAATGGTTAAAATCGACATGGATTTTCTTGATGACGAAGATTTAGAACGTTCAATTATGACGCTACTTCCTTCTCATGATATGAATGAAATAAAAAAAAGTATGGATTTAGATTTCTCGTATGAATTACCAGCTATTTCAAGATTTCGTGTTAATTTGAGTCGACAATTAGGTCATTTTGCATTAACTTTGCGTTTGATTTCATTTAATATTAGGCAGGTTACTGAATTAAATCTTCCATCAGTTATTCAAAATTTTGCAGATTTGAATAATGGTATTGTTCTTGTTACAGGACCTACAGGCTCCGGTAAATCAACAACTCTTGCATCTATTATTGAGCATATTAATGTTAAATATCCAAAACATATTATTACAGTTGAAGATCCGATTGAGTATATGTTTTCAAATAAACTGAGTATTATTTCTCAGCGTCAAGTTGAAATTGATACGGGTTCTTTTAATGATGGTATTAAATATGCTTTAAGACAAGATCCGGATGTTATTTTAATCGGTGAAATTCGTGATAGGGATACTGCTAATGCCGCGTTAAAAGCTGCTGAGACAGGGCACCTTGTTTTAGCTTCTTTGCATACAAATGATGCAACTCAAACTATTAATCGTATTATAAATATGTTTGACCCTCAAGATAGAGATTTGATAAGAGATCAGCTTGCAAACACAATAAGAGGTATTGTTGCTCAGAAACTAGTAAAAGTTGCTCATGGTTCGGGAAGAAGACCAATTGTTGAAATTATGATTTCTACTCCTACTATTAAGGACTATATTATTAAAAATAGATTGGATGAAATTTATGACATTATGAAATCCGGTAGTGAGGACATGCTTACTATGAATGCATCTTTGTTTAATTTAGTTAAGGAAGGAATAATTACTCAAGAATACGCTTTTGAAGCATCAGATAATAAAAATGAATTTAATCAAATGCTTAAAGGGGTATTTAGGGGTACTGAAACACAAGGAAATAATTATTATGGCCAATAATTTTGTCTGTGATGCTATAAATTTGAAATCTTATCCTCTTTCTGAATCAGACAAGATTGTTGTTATGTATTCAAAAGAAAAAGGTCTGATAAAGGGCGTGGCAAAAGGTGTTAAAAAGCCTAAAAGTAAGCTGGGAGCTAGAATGGATTCGCTTGTCGCAAATAGAATTATGCTTAATAAAGGTAAAAATCTTAGTACTATTTGTCAGGCAGAAGCTTTAAATACGTTTTCTAATAGCAGAAAAGATATGGATAAGTTATTTTATTCAATATATATTTCTGAGTTAGTTGCGGCTTTTGGTATTGAAGATGACCCGTCTTCGGCAGAGGTTTATGAATTATTTTATAAAGCATTGGATAGAATATCTGTTTCTAAATCTAAGAAGGATATTCTTATTGCTGTTATAAAATTTCAGCTTAAATTAATGTTGGTTGCAGGTTTTGGAATTGAACTGGATACTTGTTTATGTTGCAGAGAACAAATTTTGAATGAAGATATGTATTTTTCTGTTCAAATGGGTGGTGTTATTTGTAAAGAGTGTAATGATACATTTAAAATTAGTAAAAAAATGCACTACAAAGTAAGAGATTTTTTACAAGCAATGGAACAATTTGATTTTAATTATGAAAGTGATTATGACAAAAAAGCTACAGAGAAAGTTTGTAAAGTTTGTTATGATTTATTAAACAAATATATTCAGTCTCATACTTCTAAAAAAATTAAAAGTTTGGAAGTTATCGAAAATTAGATTTTAATATAAAAAATTTTTATTTTTTGTTTTCTTAATGTATGTTAATAAAACTTGCTTCGATTTGTAAATTTTTGTATAATTATTTTGTAAAAAGTACATAATCTTTTAACAAATTTTAATCCACATAGCAATTATTTTTATGTCATGGTTTTTATATTAATATAGTTAATTGTAAAGGCTTAATATTGAATAGAACAGATATTATTAAAGAGGAAAAAGAAGTTTTATACGTGAAATCATTGGTTTCAAATCCAATTGCACGTAATGGTATTGCTCCTAGAACTCCTATGACAACTGCAAGAACATCTTCTAACAGATTGTATTGCGGTTATAATCAAACTTTTGATACTGTAAATACTAATAAAGTTTTAGATTACAGAGAAGTTATTCAATTTTTAAATGCAGCTTTAACTGGTAAATCAACAGTTGCTGATTTTTATGCGTCTTTACATAATTTTATGACTAAAAAAATTAATTGCTTCTTTACAGCAATTGGTTTGTTCCAACCTCAATCAAAATGTATCAATATTAAATTGACTGATAAAGTTGGCGGAACATATTCTTCAAGAGTATTTTTATCAGATGATTCTAATCCAATTGTTGAATGCTTTAATTCACAAACAGCAATTGTTAAACATGATTCTAAATTCTTAAAATTATCATATTTACAACAACCAAAAGTTGCTATATTGCCTTTAATTTCTGTTAATGAATGCTTAGGTGTTATGATTATTGGTGATAATAATGTTAATGAAAATATTGATTTATATTCATTAATTTCTAATCACTATGCATTGTTTATGCATAATGCTGATTTATTAGAAAAAGCTTATGAACATGCAAATACAGATAGTTTAACTTCTTTACATAACCATAGAGGTTTCCAAGAAATCTTATCTCAAGAACTATCAAAAGCTGAAAAATCTGAAAAAGAAGTTTCTGTTATTATGATGGATGTTAATAATATTTCAAAAATTAACAGAGAATTAGGTCATGCTAAAGGTGACGAAATAATTAAATTGGTTGCTGAAAAAGTTAAACAAAATATTAGACCAAATGATACAGCAGGTCGTTACGGCGGAGATGAAATTGCTATTATCTTACCTGAAACAACTACTGCTGAAGCTAAATATATTGCAGAATACTTAACATACAGTTTATCTTGCTGCTTTGTTGATGATATCGGACCTGTTAAGGTTTCTGTTGGTATTGCTAATTATCCTCAATGTGCAAAAGATCAAGAAAAATTATTAATCTTAGCTGAACAAGCTATGTATATATCTCAATCAAAAGGTTATAAAGATGGTATGAGCGCTATTATCAGTTCTTCAGATTTCAATTTCTGGGATGATATGGCTTTAAAATCATTTGCTGATGTTGTAACAAAACGTCATGCTCAATTAGGAATTAACTTTGAAGAAGAATTACTTCAAAAATTCAACAATGAAGATATAATTTCTCAAACACATTTAGAAGAAATGGCTACATCTTTGGCAGGTGCTATTGATGCTAAAGATCCTTATACAAAAGGTCATTCAACTTCTGTTTCAAAATATGCAGAGGCATTAGCAAGAGCTATTAACCTTCCTGAAAATGAAGTAAAAAGAATTTCTTTAGGTGCTTTATTACACGATGTAGGTAAAATCGGTATTCCTGAAAGTATATTGAAAAAACCTACTCATTTATCAGATGAAGAATGGGAAGTAATGAAGCAACACCCTACAATTGGTGCAGAAAAAGTATTAATGCAAAATGAAGCATTAAAAGACTTGATTCCTATGGTTAAATATCACCACGAACACTATGATGGAACTGGTTATCCTTGCAAATTAAAAGGTGAAGAAATTCCTCTATCAGCAAGAATTGTTGCAGTTGCAGATACATATCACGCATTAATAAGTGATAGACCTTACAGAAAAGGCTTAGGTGTAGAAAAAGCTTGTGAAATATTAAGAATGGGCGCAGGAATTCAATGGGATGCTGAATTAGTAAGAAAATTCATTCAAATAGCTCCTTCTATATCTACAACAATCTAGATTTATATATGAATGGTAATAATTTAAGAGGTTTCTAAAAGGAAACCTCTTTTAGTATTTTGTAAATTATGTAACAAAATTGAAAAAATTTTTTTAATATTTTTACATCACTAGGATTGAAACCCTCTAAATATATGTTATAATATTAATATACTTTTAATATAATTAATAAAACGGAGATTTATTAATGAGCAATACGATTACTTTTTCAGGACTCGCTTCTGGTATGGATACCTCATCATGGGTGGAAGCTTTAGTTAATATTAAAAAGACTACTTTAAACAATCTTACTTCTAAACAGAATAAGTTGTCTACTCAACAATCTGCAGTTTCGTCTGTTCAGTCATCTTTTAATGCGTTGAGAACAAAGATAGAAAAAATTACTGATTCAAAATTTGGTGGTAGTTTTGATTTGTTTAGTAAAACAAAAACATCCTCAACTGATGAAAATTTTGTGACAGCAAGATCTACTTCTGGTGCTGCCAGTGGCTCTTATGAGCTTAGTGTAAAACAACTTGCTTCTGCGACTGTCGCAAAGAGTGCCAAAGGTGCATTAGCTTTAAAAGGTTCATCGTTAATGAGTTCGGTTAGTAGCGAAGTTGCTGCTTTAGCTGATGAAGAAACTGTTTCTTTTGATATATATACTAACGGTCTCAAAAATTCTATTACCGTAACAAAAGAAGATACTGTCGATGATGTTTTATCTAAAATAAATAATATTGAAGGTCTTTCCGCAAATATTTCTGACGGAAAAATATCTTTAACTTCAGAAGAGGGTACTAATGTTGTTATTGGTTCTTCAACAGATTCTTTAAATATCTCAAAAGCCTTTGCCTTAATTCAAAATGAAGAAGGAAACTATGAAAGTTATCATACTTTAAGTACAATTTCTTCTTCTTCAAAGATAACAGATGCTCTTGGTGCAGATGTTTTAGGAACTTTTAAAATCGGTAATGCAGAATTTACTATTGGTGAAGATACCACTTTTGATGAATTAATTGCCGAAATTAATGGTAATGAAGATGCAGGCGTTACAGCAAAGTTTGATAACGTAACCGGTGAAATATCTTTTAAAGCCTTAACAAATGGCTCTTTTAATATAAATATTGAAAAAGGCACAAGTGCGTTTACTGATTTGCTAGGCTTTACTTCTACCGATGGTGAAACGGGAGTTACTTCTTTGAATGCCCAAGAATTAGGTTCTTTTGCTATTTTCTCTATTAATGGGGAAACAAAAATGTCGTCATCTAATTCTGTTTCATCTGATGTTTCTGGTATCGATGGTGTAACTTTTAATTTAAATAAAGTTTCAGATGAAGAAAATCCTACAACTACTATTAAAATTAGTAAGGATACAGAGGCTTTAGTAACTGCTGTTAAAGAATTTGTAGAACAATATAATTCAAATTTAGATTTGGTTGATAAGAAAATAGCAACTGATGGAGACTTATATGGAGATACAACTTTAAGTACTCTTAGAAGTGCTATTCGTTCGACTGCAACATCAAAGGATTCTGATGCAAGTGTTTATAATATGCTCGCTCAAATAGGCATTTCTACTGGTGCTGCGACTTCTGATATTTCAAAACTTTCTGATCATTTAGAATTCGATGAAAAGAAATTTATAGAGGCATTTGAAAATGATTCAGAAGCTGTTAAATCTTTATTAATTGGTGGTGCTGATAACAAAGGTATTTTATCAAAAATGGAAACTACTGTAGAACAAGCTTTAGATTCTAAAGGGTATTTTACATCTCGTAATAACTCGATAGATAAGCAAATTACAGACTTGAAAAAAAGCATTTCTAATGAAAACTTAAAGATTGATGCTTATCAAGCTAGACTGGAAAAACAGTTCCAAAATTTGGAAAGTATGATTTCAAGTTTTCAATCTTCATATAGTTCTGTATCTTCAATGATTTAAAAATATATGCTTATAGAATAAATAAAAGCAGAATATAGGTTCTGCTTTTATTTGAATGCTTTTATAGAGTCAAAATCCATTTCTTTAACAAAACCTGGTGCTACAGGTACTATTACTTTTATTTTTTCGTTATCAACTTTTTTATCGCTGTACATGTATTTTATGATTTTGTCTTTATTGAACATATTCGGTTTATCTTTAAATCCAAATTTATCTATGAACGAAAAAGCTTTTTCTTTATAATTTGCATCAATTAATTGAAGTCGATGAGCATAGTTAAAAATAAAATACATACCGTAAATAACGGCTTCACCATGAGTAAACGCTGAAAAATCGGTTATTTCCTCTAATGCGTGTCCATATGTGTGTCCAAAATTCAATATTTTTCTAAGTCCGCTTTCTTTTTCGTCTTTAGTTACAACAGCAACTTTTAGTGCTAAAGAAATTCTTATAATTTTATCTAAAAAATTAAAGTCTCTTGCTATGATTTTTTCTGCATTTACATTTAGAAAATCAAAAAATTTATAATCAATTACATTCATGCAGCTTTTTTCTATGAATGCATATTTCAAAACTTCTCCAAGTCCTGATTTAAATTGTTTTTCGTCAAGTGTGTTTAAGAAATTTAAATTTATAAAAACAGCAGATGGTTGATAAAAAGAGCCAACCATATTTTTTGATTTTTTGGTATTTATTGCAACTTTACCACCGACAGAAGAATCTACACAAGAAAGTAACGTTGTAGGAACTTGAATTAATCCGATACCTCTTCTATATGTTGATGCAGCAAAACCTGCCATATCCCCTATAACACCACCGCCGATTGCTATTAAATAACTTTTTCTTGTAAGATTTTCTTTTTCTAGTCTATCTATAATTTTTAAATAATTATAGATATTTTTTTCTTTTTCTCCGTCATTAATTATTAAAATTTTATTACTATCAAAATTTAGACTTTTACCATATAATTTGTAGACTTTTTTACTGATTACTACAAGATAATTTTGTTCACCTAAAAAGTCCAATATGGTATTCTTTAAATTTTCTATAGGTTCTTGATTAATATGAATACTATAATGACTTTCTTTATTAGGTATATTAACTTGTATATCGCTATTCATTACAAATCCTTTTTTTTCTTATTTCTTCTACTATATTATAAATAGGCTTATTTTCTGTGTCAATAATTGTATGGGCTTTAGCATAATTATGCTCTCTTTGTTCAAGGATTGTTTTTATATTTTCTATACCAAATCCTTGTTTTAAAAGTGGTCTGTGTGTTTGATTTTTTATTCTTGCATAAAGTGTTTCCGGAGAGGCCTTTAAATAAAAGACTTGTCCATTATCTTTTAGTATTTTTTGATTTAGATCTTTTTCAAATATTCCGCCACCTGTAGCTATAATTTGTTTATCGTATTTACAAATATCTTCTATCAATTTTGTTTCTAACTCACGAAAATAGTGTTCTCCAAAATCTTTAAATATATCAGAAATTTTTTTATTTTCTTTTTTTTCAATTTCTTCGTCAATATCTACAATTTTAAAATTAGGTAGAGCTTTATGAAGTTCTACACCAATTGTAGATTTTCCGGCACCCATCATTCCGATTAAAATAATATTATCTTTCATAGTGAGCTTTCATTTCTTCCAAGCTGTCACCACCGTATTTTTGAAGTAATTCATCAGCTAAAATACAAGCTACTCTAGCTTCTGCAACAATAGCACAAGCTGGAACAGCACAAGCGTCTGATCGTTCAAAATGTGCGGATGCTTCTTCTTTTTTTCTTATATCAATTGTATTTAGAGGTGTTCTTAACGTAGGAATAGGTTTCATTGTACCTTTTATAACAATTGGTTCACCGTTTGTCATACCGCCTTCAATTCCTCCGGCGTTATTTGTTTTTCTATAAACTCTTTTTTCTTTTGTGATGTATATTTCATCGTGCATTTGAGAACCCATTAATTCTGCGGCTTCTACACCTTTTCCTATTTCAACAGCTTTAACTGCAGGTATTGACATTATTGCTTGTGCCAATTTCCCATCAAGTGTTCTGTCTGCTTGTACATAAGAGCCTAATCCAATCGGTAAATTACCATATATTATTTCAAACTTTCCGCCTACAGTATTTCCTGCTGCCTTAGCTTTATCTATTTTTTCTTTCATCAAATCTGTTGCAATATCATCTGCACATCTTAATTCCGAATGATCAGCAGCTTCTTTTATTAATGTATAATTTGGCGGTAATATTTCGGCTTTTACATCTGCTATTTGAATTACATGAGAAAAGCCTGTTATATAAAATTCTTTTAATAATAGTTTTGCAATTGCTCCTACTGCTACTTCAATTGCAGTTTTACGAGCACTTGAGCGTTCTAGGACATCTCTTAAATCTTCTAAATTGTATTTTATTGATCCGGCATAATCTGCGTGACCGGGTCTAACAGTGGTGAAAGATTTTTCAGCTACCAGTTTTAAAAGTTCTCTGTTTGAAAAGTCTATTTCATCTACGCTCATTGGAATTTTCCAATTTTCCCAATCTTTATTTCTTATTTCAATACAAACAGGGCCACCGGTTGTTTTTCCCAAGCGAACGCCTGAAATAATTTCAACAGTGTCTGTTTCAATTTTCATTCTTGCGCCTCTACCGTAGCCTGATTGGCGTTTTCTTAATTCGTTATTTATAAAATTTCTGTCTATTTTTAATCCGGATGGTAATCCTTCAATTATTGCAGTTAATTTTATGCCGTGACTTTCTCCTGCTGTTAAATATCTAAATTTTTGTTCCATTGCTATTCCTTATGTATAATTTTAATTATTTTGCATATTTTAAAAATATTTGTTGACGTGTTTGCATCATCTCTTCAACAATAACTATTTTTCCATTTGGCTCTTGTTTTAGTATTTGATATATTTTTAATTTATCATTATCTCCAGAAGGTTGTCTTATTGCACTGACTTTATAACCCTTTGGTACTTTTGTTATTTTGATATTAGAATAATGATTCTTGTAATTTCTGGCTCTTGCAACTGTTTCACTTATTTTCATTTGTTTTAAATAGACTTGTGAATTTGAATATACGTTAACAAGTTCTCCGTTAGGTTTTATAACTTGTCTTATTATAACTGCGTTTGGTGCATACATAGAACTTATTTCTTCACTATAACTATTTGCTTTATTTACATAGTTATTAAAAAATTTTTTGGCATCTGCTTCTGTCATTGCATTTACTTGTAGAGCGGTTATAAAGATGACTGCTAAAGTTGCTAAAATATTTCGCATTATTTCTCCTAATTATTTATTGAGCTTATCTTAACATAAAAAAAAGAAGCAGTCTATTGCCCGCTTCTTTTTTTATTATCTACATAATCTTTTTATTTTTTTAAGAAATCAGGGATGTCTAGATTTCCATAACTAGGTGATGGTTCATTTACAGGAGTAGATTGTTGAGATTTTTTAGCTCCACCGTTAAATGCACCTGAGAAGAAATCTGCAGCCGATAATGATTTTGACGCTGTAGCTTTATCTTGTACAACATTTGCTTTTAATTCAAAACCTGTTGCGATGACAGTAATTTGAACTTCAGTTTGAATATCATTATTGATAACTGCACCTGTGATAACTCTTGCATCATCACTTATAGCATCATTTATAATATTTGCAGCTTCAGTTACTTCATGCAGAGTTAAATTTGGTCCGCCTGTTATATTAACAATAACACCTTGTGCACCATGAATTGAGGCTTCAAGAAGTTTTGAATCGATTGCATTTTTAGCGGCTTCTACTGCTCTGCCTTCGCCTTCGCCTCTTCCGATACCCATTAATGCTGAACCTGAAGATTTCATAACTGAACGAACATCTGCAAAGTCAACGTTGATTAAACCTGGTATTGTGATAATATCAGAAATACCTTGAACACCTCTTAAAAGTACTTCGTCTACTATCGAAAATGATTCTTGTAAAGATATTCTTTTATCAACTACTTCTAGTAATTTTTCATTAGGTATTACAATAAGAGCATCAACAGCATCTCTCAATTTTTCTAAACCTTGGATAGCTTGAGACATTCTGCGTTTTCCTTCAAAAGAGAATGGTTTTGTAACAACGCCTACTGTAAGAATACCCATATCTTTAGCAGTTTTAGCAACTATCGGTGCCGCTCCGGTACCTGTTCCGCCGCCCATACCGGCTGTTATAAATACCATATCTGCACCTTCAAGTGCATCTGCTATTTCTTTTTGAGCTTCTTCCGCCGCTTTTTCACCTACTTGAGGTTCTCCGCCTGCACCTAATCCGTTAGTTAAAGATTTACCCAATTGAATTTTATTTTTTGCTGATGAACAATTTAACACTTGTAAATCAGTATTCATTAAATAGAATTCAACATTTGATAATCCTTCTTTTATCATTCTGTTTACGGCATTTCCGCCACCGCCGCCAACTCCGATTACTTTGATTACGGCAGGACTTATACCAACATTTGCCATTGATGAGTCATTACTTAAAAATAAATTTGAATTATAATTTTCCACCTATTTTTCCTCTTCTTTATTTCTTTAAACCAATAATATTTTAAATATAAAATTTTTACAAGTTAATTTTTATAAAATTATGCTTTAATACTATCTAATTTTCAAATTTTTGGCATTTTTGTTACAAAAACTTAATATTTAAAAAGAGGAGCTTAAAACTCCTCTTCGATTAGTTATTTAAAATATAATTTATTAAAGCTCTTACACCTGCGCCTGTTGCACCTTTAATATAATATTTTTGAGCAGAATCCAAAAATGCTACACCTGCAATATCTATGTGTGCCCATTTTTGACCTTCTTTTACAAAGTTTTGCAGGAAGATTGCAGCTGATGATGCACCGCCCCAGCGTCCGCCTGAATTTTTAATATCGGCCATTTCGCTTTTTAGTCCATCACCATATTCTTTATACATTGGTAATTGCCAATATCTTTCTCCGGCTTTATCTGCTGATTTTATTAATCTATCAATCAAATCTTGGTCATTGCCAAAAATTCCTGCAGCTTGTGTTCCTAATGCAACCATGCATGCTCCGGTTAATGTTGCTAAATCTATTACTTCGTCAACTTTAAGTTCGCAAGCATAACATAATGCATCTGCAAGTGTTAATCTTCCTTCTGCATCTGTGTTGTCTACTTCAATTGTTTTACCGTTTCTTGCTGTTAAGATATCTCCTTGTTTATATGCTGAACAACCCGGCATATTTTCACAAGCCGCTATTATTCCATGTACTTCTATTTGTGCGTTTAATTCTTTTAATTTGCTCATCACTCCCAGTACGCAAGCTGCTGCTGACATATCGTCTCTCATTGTTAACATTGATGATGCGGGTTTTATATTTAGTCCGCCTGAATCAAATGTTATTCCTTTACCTATTATTGCTATTTTCTTTTTAGCATTTTTAGGTGCATATGTTATATGTATGAATTTAGGGTCTTCAGAGCTTCCTTTTCCTA
Organism: uncultured bacterium; assembly: GCA_902783785.1. Lineage (GTDB taxonomy): Bacteria > Cyanobacteriota > Vampirovibrionia > Gastranaerophilales > Gastranaerophilaceae > UBA791. The sequence goes on from CACZSH010000075.1 coordinate 31,395, forward strand.
CCGCATAAAAAGCTCCCATATTCATTTCTTCTATTTCATAGCCACTGTATACTTTTGTGTTTAATTCGATATTTTGTGCAATTTCTGCAAGTTTTGTCGGGGTCATTACTGATGCCGGTTCGTTCGCGTAATTTCTTGCTGTTTCCATTGCTGATATTGTTATTTCCGCAATTTTTAAATCATCTTCTTTTATATCAAGTGATACTATTATTTCTTCTTCGTTATCTTCATCTTTATTCGATTTGTATTTATCAAATTTGTAATTACCTATTAAAAGACCTTCTGCAAGTTCTCTTTTGTATTCGTCTAAATTTTCAAAATCAACAGCAACAGTTTTTGCTTTTATAGAGTTTACTTTGTTAGTTATTTTTGCGCCAATTTCTCTAACTTTATCCGAAGTTAAGTCTTCTTTTTTACCTATTCCCATTACAAGTATTTTTCGTGCAGGTATTTTATCATATGTTTGTAAAAGATAAGATTCTTTGAACTTACCTTTAAAATTATCTTCTTCTACTGCATATTTGTTTGCTAATTCTTGTGAGGTTTTTTCACCTTCAAACATGTTTACTACAAGTACATCACAAACTTGTTCTTTTAAATTTTCATTTCTTTCGATTTTCATGTTTTTTCCTTTCTTTATATAAATTAATAATAGCATATAAAATTTTTTATTGTTATGGTAAAATTTTATCAGATAGTAGATATAAACATTTTTGAAAATATATGCAATAAAATTTATTTAGTTTTAATTTGAATATTGACCCGTTAGGCTATATGTAGCGGGTATTGCGTGTATTATAAAAAATAGAAAAGGATGAATATGAACTTGACTTTAATGATTGCAATCATAGCACTTGTAGTGCTTGTTGCTTTGCTTATCATTCAGCAAACAAAATTCAAAGCTTTAAAGAATGATACAGAAAAGAGTATGGCAGATTTAGCTGAAAAAGAACAATTACTTCAAAAAGAAGCTTTATTAAAGGCGAAAGAAGCTTTACAAGAAGAAAGAGAACAATTTAATGAAGAAGAAAGAGAAAGAAGACAAGAAATTCAAAGATTAGAAGCTAAATTAGCAAAAAGAGAAGATGTTTTAGAAGATAAAATTCAAGATGCTGAAGAAAAAGTTTCTCAAAACCAAAGAAAAATGGATGAACTTCTTGATAAGGAAGACCATCTTAATAATTTAATTCAACAACAAACTTCCGAACTTGAAAGAATTTCAGGAATGTCAGCAGAAGAAGCTAAAAATCAGTTATTAGAACAATTAAAAACAGATTTAGCTCAAGAACAAATGCAATTAATAAAAGAAAATGAAGCAAAAATAAGAGAAGTTTCTCTTGAAAAATCAAAAGAAATTCTTACAACAACAATGCAGAGATGTATGATTGAACAAGTTGTTGAAAGTACAGTTTCTGTTGTTACATTGCCAAGTGATGAAATGAAAGGTCGTATTATTGGCCGTGAAGGTCGTAACATTAGAACATTAGAAACTTTAACAGGTGTTGATTTAATTATTGATGATACGCCTGAGGCTGTTGTTTTATCTTGTTTTGATCCCGTAAGACGTGAAATTGCTAAGCTTGCTTTAGAAAAGCTTATTGCTGATGGTCGTATACACCCTGTAAGAATTGAAGAAATTGTTGAACAATCAAGAGAAGAAATCGAAAAGAAAATTATATCAGAGGGTGAAAATGCCGCACTAGATATGGGTATTATGGGTTTAAATAAAGAGTTAATTAAAAATTTAGGCCGTTTATATTACAGAACAAGTTATGGACAAAATGTTTTAAAACATTCTCTAGAGGTTGGTCATATTGCAGGAATGCTTGCAAGTGAACTTCATGCAGATGTTAATGTTGCAAAAAGAGCAGGTCTTTTACACGATATTGGTAAGGCAGTTGATCAAACTCAAGAAGGTACTCATATTCAATTAGGTGTGGAATTAGCTCAAAGATATGGTGAAAAACAAGACATTTTACATGCTATTGAAGCTCACCATGATGATGTTACTGCGAATACTATCGAAGCAGTTTTAGTAAAAATTGCTGATGCTATTTCTGCAGGCAGACCTGGGGCAAGACGTGATACTTTAGAAATTTATATCAAACGTCTACAAAAAATAGAAGAAATTGTTAATAGTTTCCAAGGTATTAAACAATCATTTGCTGTTCAAGCTGGTCGTGAGGTTAGAGTTATTGTTCAATCTGAAATGTTCGATGATTTAGCTTCTCAAAAATTGGCAAGAGATGTTGCTAAGCGTATTGAAGATGAACTTGATTACCCTGGTCAAATTAGAGTTACAGTTGTAAGAGAGTTTAGAACAACTGAAATTGCTAAGTAGTAATTATATTTATGAATTTGTCTAACCCGAATCTAATTCGGGTTAGATTTATAATAAAATCAGGAATTAAACATGCAAAATAATATTATAAAAATTTTATTTTTTGGTGATATTGTAGGTCGTGTCGGCCGTAATGCTGTTATTCAATATTTATCTGAATTATCAGAAAAAAATCAAATGCCTGATTTTGTTATCGCTAACGTTGAAAATGCATCTCATGGTTTTGGTTTAACTTCAAAAAATTATAACGAACTTGCTGATGCAGGTATCAATTGTATGACAAGCGGTAATCATATTTGGGATAAAAAAGATATTTTTAGTATTTTTGAAAATTCAAATATTCTTTTAAGACCTTATAATTATGAGAAATCTGTTTGTGGTGAAGGATTAAAATATTTTGAAGTAAATGGATATAAAATTGCTGTTTTGAATTTTTTAGGTAGAGTGTTTATGCAGCCTTTAGACTCTCCTTTTGAAATTATGAAAGAAAAGATTAAGGAAATAAGGAATATTACTCCAAATATCATTATTGATTTTCACGCTGAGGCAACTGCAGAGAAAATTTGTTTTGCAAAATTTTGTTCAGAGTTGGGAGTAAGTGCTGTTTTTGGTACTCATACTCACGTACAAACGGCAGATGAACAAATTTTATCAAATATGGCATATATTACTGATGTTGGATTTTGCGGTAGTATTGATAGTGTTATTGGAATGGATTATAACGTATCTTTAAAACGTGTTTTAACACATTTACCATATAGATATGAAGTCGCATCAGATACTTTTGCTCAAATTAATGCTGTTGAAATTTCTCTTGATTTATTTACGGGAATGGCAACAGATATAAAAAGAATTAATTTTAATTTAGATACAAGTAAAAAAAAGGAGATTGAAAGTGAAAAATCAATTGAATAATAGGAGGTATTTATAATGAAGGGTGATTATCATATTCATACTTGCTATTCAGATGGTGTATATTCACCTGAAAAAGTTGTTGATTTGGCTATTGATGCAGGTTTAGACGTTATTGCATTAACTGACCATGATAATATTTTGTCTTTTGATATTGCAAAAAATTATATTGAGCATGAAAATTTAAAAGATAAAATAGAAATTATCCGAGGTATTGAAGTTAATACTTTATATAAAGATTATGAAGTTCATATTTTAGGCTATTTTATGGATGTTAATAATTCTGATTTTCAAGAAATGATTAATTATCAACAACAAGCCAGAATAACTCAAACTCATGAAATTTTAGAATTGTTACGTAAAAAAGAGGGAATAAATATTTCTTTTGAGAATATTACCAAACTTGTTGCAGAACAAGGAAGTATTGGTAGACCTCATATTGCAAAAGCTATTACTTCAGTTGGGGGTACTGCTAATGTTATGGAAGCTTATTCAAAATATATAAATAATAATTCTCCCGTTTATGTGAAGAGAAAGACTGTTTCACCTCATGATGCCGTCGAAATTATTTATGAAGCCGGTGGAATACCTGTTATTGCTCATCCTCATGATATTGATATAGCAGAAGAATTAATTAAAGAGTTGATGAATAATGGATTGAGAGGAATTGAAGCGTATCACAGAAAACATTCTCCGGCTATTGTTGAATATTTTTCTTCTATGGCAGAAGAATTAGGTCTTATTGTAACAGGTGGTTCTGATTTTCATGCTCCAAATCCTGTTAACGGACAAATACTTTTGGGTAAAAACTTTATTCCTGATACAGTATATGATAATTTGATAAAAGAAAAGAAAAGATTGGATATGGCTAGATAATGATAAAAAAAGCATTTACTTTAGTTGAGATTGGTATTGTTTTTTCTTTAATATTGATTGTTTCAGCGTTGGTTATTCCTCTTGCTATTGATGACTCAAAAAAAGTTAGAGAAATTAGTAATTGGAGACATACGTTTGATAATGTTGAATATGCTTTTCAATCTATGTTTATTGATAATTCTGATGAATATCAAAATCAGTTGTCATTAAAGATTAAAAAAGCAAAAAATTCAAATATTATTGAAGATATTGTTTTTGATGAGTTTAAACCTTATTTACGTGTTGAAAGTAAATTCGAAAGTAAAAAGTATAAGCCAAGATATTTGAATCACGATAGAGTAAAAGAGGGTCAATATTATTATTTTGACAAGCTATATTTAACTCAAAATAATGAAATAGTCGGTATAAAGTGGCTTGGTGAACTTTATGATAAATCTTCTCTTCTGGCTTTAATGTTTGACGTTAATGGTGAAATTGGCCCTAATATGTGGGGAAAAGATATTTTTGGCGTTAATGTATACAAAGACAAGCTCGAACCTTTTGGGAAGAATATTCCTTCTTATGAAGTTAAACAAGATTGTTCCGAAAAAGGACGTGGCGTTTATTGTTCGTATAGCTACTTAACGGATGCTCAGTTTTAGCTTTGTTTTTCTCTTTCTTGTAGTATTTTTGCAATTGCTTCAAAATCTTGCGGTGTATCTATATCTATTGAAGGTGCAATATAAACAACAGGTTTTTCGCCTATAAAATCATAACATTTTCTCATTGCATCAGTTTTAACTATATAAATTGAACCTGTTTCTCCATATAGTGGCATATGTAAGTGAGTGTCTTGTCTTCGTGGTCTGTTTCTGTAATCATAAATTGCTTTCATTTCACCATCGAGAGTTTTATACCACTTTGCATGTGTTATACCCATTTGTTTTACCGCAAAACATGAATCGCAATCTGATTTTAGGAATAAATCAAATGCTTCATCTATTTGTTTTGCATCGCGAAGCGGGCATGTAGGCTGTAGAAGAATTACAACATCAGGTTTATAATTTTCTGTTTGTTCCAAATAATCTATTACTTGAATTAAAACCGGTATTGTGTGTGTTTCGTCTTGAGCAAGTTCCATAGGTCTGTCTACTACTTCACAGCCCAACTCAATTGCTACATTTTTTATTTTTTCACTTTCTGTAGAAAGAACAGTTCTTGTTACATATTTTGATTCCTGACCTGCTTTTATTGAATAGTAAATTAGAGGTTTTCCGTTTAAATCTTTTATATTTTTACCTGGGATTCCTTTTGAACCGCCTCTTGCTGGGATTATTGCCAATACTTCCATTTTTTTATTCTCCATATATTTCCATTAATTCTAATAACTTTTTGTGCATTTTTACATTGTGAACTCTTAAATAGTCAACTTCTTTTTCTATTAATAAAGTTGAAAGAGCTGTTGAGTATATGTCTTTTTCAATATTATCACTTAATTTTAAAAATGATTTTCTTGAAATTCCAACCATAACTTCACATCCTAAAGATTTAAAATCTTCAATTCGTCTTAAAAGTTCAAAATTGTCTTCTCTTGTTTTGCCAAAACAAATGCCGACATCAATAATTATACGTGATTTTTCGATATTGTGTTCTTGGGCAAATTTTACTTTATTTTCTAATTCTTTATAAATGTCATCAACTATATTTGTATATTGCGGATTATCCTGCATTGTTTCAGGTGTTCCTTGTGAATGCTGAATGATTATTTTTACATCGGAATTTTTAATTACATCTATCATTTTTTCATCATAATCAAACCCTGAAACATCGTTTATTATTGAAACACCATATTCAATACATTTTTTTGCAACTTCACTGCTTCTGGTGTCAATGCTTATTGGAGTTTTTATATTGTTTTCTCTGATGTATTCTAATATAGGTAAAATTCTATCTAATTGAATATCTGCGCTTACCGGTTCTGAATAGGGTTTTGTGCTTTCTGCGCCAATATCAATTATATCTGTACCGTCTTCGATTAGTTCATGTAAGTGTTTTATTGCTTTTTCTTTTTCTAAATACATTCCTCCGTCAGAAAATGAATTGTCTGTAATATTTAGAACTCCGACAAGTTTTGTTTTAGATTTTTTATTTTGTAATTCAATTATATTTTCTATATTTTCGCTTAATTCTTTTAATCCGAATTGTTGTTTTTTTAGGCTTTTAGAAATTTTTTTTAATTGATAAACAGATCCTGCCAAAATACAGTCTGTTTTTTCTGTTGAATTTGTTAGTACATTTTTATTAACGGCGCAGTCTGTGCCGTTTGAAAGAGCGGTTTGCTTTAAGATATTTGCTTGAGGTATTGTTAAATCGTATATTTTTATATTTAAATATTCATATTTATCTTTTGCAATTTTTTTATATGAATTATCAAAACCTATTATTTCAAGTTCTTTTTCTATATCTGTATTATTTATGGTTTTTACCGTAAAACTTTTCATAGAAAAATTTTAGCATGAAAAAAGAGGATAAAATAAAATTTTATCCTCTTTTAAAAAATATTGTATATTCTAAACTATGCTTCAGGAGCTGCTTCTTCAGAAGATTCTGCTGCAGCTGCTTCTGCTGCTAATCTTGCTTCTTCTTCAGCTTTAGCTTTTGCTTCAGCTTCTGCTGCAGCTTTTGCTTGAGCTTTTTTAGAAAGTTTTACTGTTTCTTTCTTTTGGTAGTTTAATGTTCCGTCATCATTACAGTTATTTATTAAATATTTAACTGTTTCTGTTGGTTGTGCACCTTTTTTTATCCAATCTAAAGCTGATACTTTATCTAATTTCATCACTTTTGTTTTTGGATTATAGTGTCCTAATTCTTGAATAGGTAAACCTTCTCTTTTTGTTGTTGAATTAATAACTATTACTCTGTAAGTAGGAGCTTTTTTTGCACCTAATCTTTTTAATCTGATTTTTAACATATTTTCTTTCTTCTTTCTTTTTACTGTTTGTTATAAATATCTAGCCGCTTGATATTTATTTCGGGAAGCTACAAGAGAGGAACAGCTTACCCACATTTTTATATAATCATAAACTTTTTTTCAAATCAAGTATATGTTAAGAATTTGCCCCTTGTTTTTATGCTGATAAAATATAGTTATGGCTAAAACTAAAATTTTATTTTTATCTGATAAACAAAATAAATTCGATAATTTTGAAAAGCTTCTTGGTCGTAATACGTATGACTTATATTTTGAAAATAATGAAGATGATTGTTTAAAATTTTTAATCAATGAAGCTCCTGAAATTATAATTATTGATAACGATATGGCAAATATTGATTTAAGATTTTTGCCTAAAAAAATTACATCAGCTCGTGATGGCATAATTGTTATTATATTTTCCAAAGACGATAATATTCCTCAAGAAATTTTGAGATGGGCAGATGCCTTTTTAGTTGGGGATATATCGGCTAAATTATTAATTTCCACTATTAATTCAAACCTTAGAAATAAGTTGTCTTATAATCTTTTAGCAGAAACAAACAAAAATAATACCAAAAGTTTATATACTTTAAAAGTTTTATATAATATCAGTTCAGAATTTGCTGGTACATTAGAAAAAGATAAACTTATTGAATTGATGATGGATGGAATAAATCGCTCTTTAGAGTTTGATTTATGTTACGTTTTGACATTTAATAATGATAATAAGCCTGTTTTAATAGTTCATTCCAAATATACTATTTCTGATGAATTATTTGCTTCTTTAAAAGATCATGCTTGTATAAATTATAATAATTTGTTTAAAAATAAAAAAATTCCTTTTGAAATAACAGTCGATAATTTGATTTGTGAAAAACATATAAAAAGTAATATAGATTGTCATACTTTTTCAATTTACAGATATGATAATATGTTTTCTCCAATAAGTTCCGGTGAAAATTTCTTTGGTCTTGTTGAAATTTATAAGGAAAACGGTTTTACATCTACAGATGTTGAAATTTTTAGAACAATTATTCAACAAGTTTCAATGCCGTTAAAAAATGCATCTTTGTATCAAGAAATTAAAGAAACAAATAAAAAATTAAAAAAATTAGAAAAAATCAAATCAGAATTTATATCTATTGTATCTCACGAATTAAGAACTCCATTAACAGTTATAAAAGGTATGATGGATAATATTAAGAGATTCTTTACTCTTCCTGATAAAATGATGCCTGCTGTTGATACAATATCAAGAAACGTAAAAAGATTATCTGGTATTATAAACGATTTACTCGATATTTCAAAAATTGAAGCAGGAAAAATGGATTATAAATTTTCTGTTACGACAATTGATGATACGGTAAAAGCTGTCCAAACTACATTACAAGGTCTGGCAAATGATAAAAATATCAGTCTCTTAACAGATATTCAAGATGCTGGAACAGAAGTATTTGTTGATATCGACAGAGTTGATCAAATTTTGGTTAATCTTGTGAATAATGCTATTAAATTCACTCCAAATGATAAAACGATTACAATTAAAACATATCTAAAAGATGCTTCTGAATTAAAAGATGAAAATTTTGATGATGTGCTAAGTACTTTAAGCGGTAAGTATCTTGTTGTTTGTGTTCAAGATGAAGGTGTCGGTATTGCTAAAGAAAATTTAAAACATGTCTTTGACAGATTTGAACAAATAGAAAATTCTTTAACACGTGAAGCAGGTGGTACAGGTTTGGGGCTTTCGATTGCCCGTCAATTATTGGAAGCGCACAATGGTGCTATTTGGTGTGATAGTGAATTGGAAAAAGGTTCTAATTTTTATTTTGCATTGCCTGTTGCCAGTGAAAAATCTAATTTTATGATTTCTCATAAACAGAGAATAAATCAGGCAAAAGTTCATAATGATAAATTTGCAACTATTGTTATTTCTGCAGATAGTGATGTTATTGAAAATCTTTTAAAAGAAGAAAATCTTATTCACAAAAGTTATCTTAACAATTCTCTAAAAGAAGTTGATGGAAATATTATAACTCTAACGCTTGAAATTCCGGATGCAGACCGTAATTTCGCCAAATTGTTTAAACAAAAAATAGATGATACAATGGTTAACAATAAAACACGTTATCCAAAATGTGATATAATGTATTCATACACGATATATCCGGAGGTAAGTAATTAATGAAAAAAATTCTTATTGTTGATGATGAAAAAGATATTGTTGAAACATTAAAGTTTATGTTAGAATCTTCGGGTTATTCTTGCTTTTGTGCGTATAACGGAGAAGATGGACTAAATATGGCAAAGGAAATAATTCCTGATTTGATGATTCTCGACGTTATGATGCCAAAAATGAATGGTTTTAAGATAAGCAGATTGTTAAAATTTGATGCTAAATATAGAGATATCCCGATTTTAATGCTTACTGCCCGCTCTCAAGAATCCGATAAACAAATCGGTGAAGAAACCGGTGCAAATGAATATATTACAAAACCATTTGAAATTGATGATGTTTTAAATAGAGTTGCTAAATATTTAGGAAATTAAAATGATTGAAACAGAAGGTGCAAATAAAACTTTAGAAAGATTGAAATATGACCTTGTGAAAGAGGGACTTGTTGAGTACGAAACTCTTGAAAAAGCTCAAGAAATTGCTATTGCTCAAAAAATTAATGTTGGTCAGGCTCTTATTAATTCTCATATTTTAACGGAAGAAACTTTATTGAAATTTTTAGAAGCTAAATTGCACTTGCCATATGTTAATTTAGATGAGTATTCTCTTGATGAAAGATGTTTGCAATATATAAAATTTGCAGATGCTAAAAAGTATAAAATTATACCACTTTTTAAAATAGAAGATGAATTAACTGTTGCTATGGCTGATCCTTTTGATTTGTTTGCCATTGATAGAATTATGGAACTTGCTGAGTGTTCTATCGCTCCGGTTATTTCATCAGAAGCTGCTATTTTACGTAAAATTGATGAATATTATAAAACAGGAAATACTGTTGGTGAAATCTTTACGGATAGTGATATTGTTGAATTTGATTGGAGAGATGAATTAAATTCTGATGATATGAGTGAAGATCATATTCAAAAAATTATAAGTGCTATTTTAAAACAAGCTATTTTAGAAAATCTTCATGAAATTTCTTTTACTCAAGAAGAAGATGGATTAGGTGTAAATTTTAAATCCTCAGATAATGACAATCATAGAGGTTGTATCCCTACTTTATTAATGGCTCCTTTTGTTAATAAGTTGAAGGATTTAGCTAATTTAGATGCCTCTGTTTCAGAAGTACCTCAGCTTGGAAAATTATTTTTTATGGTTGATGGTATAGGTTTGTATGCAAGAATTTCTACATTCCCTACTGTTATGGGAGAAAGGATTTCTTTAAATATTTACAAACCTCCAAAAGATTTAAATCAATTTATTAAAGATGAAAACAGTATTAAAATTATTAAAAATGCATTAAAAACACCGGGTATTACTTTGATTTGTGGCTCTCAACTTAGCGGTAAAACACATGTTATATATTCGTTGCTTAATTATTTGGCATCTACTTCAGATAATTTGAATATTATGACAATTGAATCTATTTCAAAATATGAATTATCAAAAGTAAATCAGTGCGAATTGAATGAAAGTATTGGTTTTAATTTAGATAAAGCTCTTAAATTTATAGAGTTTCAATCTCCTGATGTTATTTATTTTGAAAATATTAGAAATAAAGATACTTTAGATTACTTATCAGGACTGGTTTTTGCTGATAAAACCATTATTACGGAGTATATTGCAAATAATATTTCAGAATTAAGCAGAAAAATGTCATATAGTGATATAGCTACATTTAAGTCTTTGATTTCTTGTATGATATTTATTCATTCAAAAGACAGTATTGAAGTTTTTGATAAAGAAACTGCTCAAAAATATTTGGCATAAAGGGATATAAATGTTTTCTTTTTATAAAAAATATGCACCATATTTATTTTTATTGCCTGCAGGTGTTGTTTTGGTGGTATTCTTTTTTATTCCGTTTTTTCAAACTATAGGTTTGAGTTTTTTTGGATATGAAAATTCTATTTACAATCCTGATTTTGTAGGTTTGGAAAATTATAAAAAACTTGTTACATCTCCTGTTTTTTATAAAGTTATGGCAAATACTTTTATATATCTTTTTGTTGCTGTACCGTTTTTGGTTATATTTCCGTTATTTTTAGCAATATTAATAAATCAAAAAATAAGATGTGTAACTTTGTATAAAATTTTAATTTATTTACCTGTAATTGTGTCGATAGTTGTTGCTGCAATTGCTTTTAAATGGTTGTATGCGCAAAGTGGAATTTTAAATTATTTTATGCAAACTTTTGGTTATAATCCGATTGGTTGGCTTACAGATCCAAAATATTCTTTATATTCTGTTGCAATAGTAACAATTTGGAAAGGTGTCGCGTATTATATGATGATTTAGCTTGCATCTTTAATGAGTGTTCCTCAAGATTTGTATGAGGCTTGTGATATTGACGGTGCAGGATTTTTTAAAAAGCATTTGACTGTTACAGTTCCTCATTTAATGCCCACAATAGCACTTGTTTCAACTATTTCTGCTATTTCAGCTATGAAAGTTTTTGCAGAAATTTATGTTATGACAAAAGGCGGACCTTTAAATTCTAGTAAAACTATTGTGTATTATATATATGAAAGAGCTTTTGAAAATCTTGATTTAGGCTATGCTTCTGCTTTGGCAGTAGTTTTGCTTATTATAGTTCTTGCTTTTTCTATAATTAATGTTTTATTCTTTGAAAAGAATAGGTATCAAATATGATAAGAAAATTTATTGAGAAATTATCTATACATTCTATATTGATATTCGTATCTTTATTATCAATATTTCCTTTTATATGGCTTATTTCAACATCATTAAAAGGTATTGATGAAAATATTTTTGCTTATCCTCCAGTGATTATGCCTCAGCAGTTTACGTGGGATAATTATATTGGGGTTTGGCATAAAGTTAATTTTATGGGTTACTTTATCAATTCAATGATTGTCGCAGGATTGACAGTATTTTTAAATCTTTTACTTTCATCTCTTGCTGCATATCCTTTGGCAAGAATGGATTTTGCAGGAAAAAAAATATTTTTCTTTGCTATTTTAGCGACAATTATGGTTCCTTTTCAGGCGATTATGTTACCTGTTTATTTGATTACAATTAAATTACATCTTCTTGATAGTGTTAATAATATTATGGGCTATATTGGTCTTGTAATGCCTTTTGCAGTTAGTGCATTCGGTATATTTCTTATGAGACAAGCTTTTTTGACTGTTCCAAAAGAAATGGAAGAGGCTGCTATTGTTGATGGTTGTAGTGTATTTCAGGTATTTTTTAAAGTTGTTCTTCCTATGGTAAAACCAACTCTTGCTGTTCTTGCAATATTTACATTTATTGGTTCTTGGGGAGAATTCTTGTGGCCAAGTATTGTGCTTACAAAGGATGCTATGTACACATTGCCGGTTGGGGTTAATAATTTGCAAGGTATGTTTTCAAGCAACTGGCGATTTATTGCAGCAGGTTCTATTTTGTCAACAATTCCAATTTTAATATTTTTCTTAGCTCTTCAAAAATATTTTATTTCAGGTGAAAATGATGGAGCTGTTAAGGGTTAAAATAATTTATTCATTAATTCTTCAAATTCAGGAAATGATATATTTACCCATTGAAATTCGTTAATTTTTATTGGCTTTTCACAAATCAATCCTGCTACATATAGACTCATTGCAAGTCTGTGATCGTGATAAGTTTCAACTTCAGCATCACCTTTTAAATGTTTTTTTCCTCTTATTATAAATCCGTCAGGTGTTTCTTCTATATCTGCACCGATTTTTTGCAATTCTTTTACGGTTGCTGTTATTCTATCGCTTTCTTTATTTCTTAAATCCTGTGCATCTTTGATTATTGTTTCACCTTCAGCTTGGGTTGCCAAAACTGCTATTACAGGTATTTCATCTATTAATTTCGGTATTACATCGCCTTCAATTACGGTAGCTTTTAAATTTGATGTTCGTATTCTTAAATCGCCGACTTCTTCTTTTCCAAGTAATCTTTTATCAAGTATTTCTATATTTGCACCCATTTTTTCACAAACTTCAAGAATACCTGTTCTTGTCGGATTTAATCCTACATTTTTTATTATTATGTCTGAATTTGGAACGATTAATCCTGCAACAATAAAAAATGCAGCACTTGATATATCACCTGCTATTTCTATATCTTTAGCTTCCAGTTCGGATTTTGTTATTTTTGTTGTTGTATCATTAACCATTATGTCTGCTCCAAGATATTCAAGCATTAATTCTGTGTGATTTCTGGATACAAAAGGTTCTGTATATGATGTTATTCCTTTTGTATTTAATCCTGCAAGAAGTATACATGATTTTACCTGTGCAGAAGATAATTTTGAGGTGTAATCTATTGAATTTAATTCTTTTCCATAGATTTTAAGAGGTGCTTTGTTATCTTTTGATTCTATTTTTGCCCCCATTAGTGAAAGTGGTTCAATTACTCTTTTCATAGGTCGTTTAGAAAGGCTCTCATCACCTGTTAAAACAGAATTAAAATTTCTTGCTGCCAAAATCCCGCTCATTAGACGCATCGTTGTTCCGCTGTTTCCACAGTCTAAATCTTTTAATGGTGCTTTTAATTTCCCATCGGAAATTATTTCTAATGTTTGTTCATCTAAAAATTTATGTTCTATCCCTAATTCAGAAAAAACTTTTAATGTTGAATGGCAATCTGCTCCTTTTGAAAAATTCTTTACAAGCGTTTTTCCTTTTGCGAGTGATGAAAACATTATTGCCCTATGTGAAATTGATTTGTCAGAAGGTATTGTTATTTCACCTTTTAGTGTATTTTTCTTTTCAATTACTAAATCCATAAAATTATTTTAACATAAACTACTCCATTTAGAGGATATTAATAGCTAAGTCTTAAAGAAAAATTTTTTCTTGTCGAAATAAAAAGTATAAGAAAACCGAAAAGGTTTTACTTACCTCCTCCCCAAGTCTGGTAGCCGCCCTCGTGACGGCTTTTTTTTTATTTAATCAAGATAAATTTTTAATTGTGTTACGTTTCTATTGCTTCTTAATTTTCCTAACGCTTCATTTTCAATTTGTCTTATTCTTTCTTTTGAAAAACCCAACATTTGCCCTAACTCTTCCAAGGTTTTTGGTTTTTCTCCGTTTAATCCAAATCTGCAAATAATAATGCTTTGCTCTCTACGGTCTAAATATTTTAGAAGTTTTTGCATTTCTTTTTTTAGTCCTGATTTTTCAGTTTGAATTTCAGGTGATTTATAACTTTTGTCTGCAATATAATCTTGTACATTTAAATCTTCTGTAACAGGAGTATCAAGGCTTATAGGTTCTTTTATTACTGATTTTTTTATTGAATCAAGTTTTTTAATATTTATTTTTAATTCTTCTGCTATTTCTTTGTCAGTTGGTTCTTTTCCATTTTTTAGTGTCAAATATGCGTAAGCTTTTTTGTATTTTCTAATCTTGTCGTTCATATGGACAGGAATTCTTATTGTTTTTGAATTATTTGCGATAGCTCTTATTATCGCCTGTTTTATCCACCATGTAGCATATGTTGAAAATTTTAGACCTCTCTTATAATCATATTTTTCTGCTGCTTTTATTAATCCAAGCGAACCTTCTTGTACTAAATCCATAAAAAGCACACCTTGTCCAATATATTTTTTTGCGATGCTTACTACAAGTCTTAAATTTGATTGAATCAATTTTTGTTTTGCGTATAAGGCTTTTTCTTTTTTATCTTCTTTTATTGTTTTTCCTAAAAATTGTTCGTCTTTAAATTTTAAAAGTTTGATTTTTCCAATATCTTTAAGATAGTTTTGTAATAAATCATCGTCTTTTGAAATAGAATTAAATGTTTTTGTATCTTCTTGTTCTAAATTTTCTTCGTAAATACCTAATTTTTCTTCTATATCATAGTCAAACTCAGCCATTAATCCCATAACTCTCCCTCAAATCTTTTTCAATACACATTATATTGTTATTGACGAAGATTTGAGTAAAAAGTTTCTTATTGTGGAATATAATATTCAACAAATGAACAAGAAATATGCATTTTTGGAGCAAGAAACTGTCCTATAGGTGAATTAATAAGACTTTTATAGGCTCTTAGTGTTTCATTGAATTCTTTTACAGCTGAGGGTAAGAGTGATTGTGTATTTATAAAATCTTGAACATATTTACTTAAGTATATATTATTTTGTATATTTGGATTGTTTAATGCTGCGGTAAATAATGTATTTAGCTCAATATCTAGTTGGTTTTCGAGTTTAAATCGATCTTCATTATTATTCCATCTTTTGGGTAATTCATTTATAGAAATTATAATTTTTCTAATGTTATAAATTAGGTCTGCTTCATTTGGCATTGCTTCCTGAGCTGCATCTATAAATGTTATTACAGCTTTTTGTCTGCTTATTAATCTTGCATCCACTGCTGCAAGTTTTTTTAATATAAGGTCTTTATATGATAATAATCCAAAATAAGTTGAGTAAAATATAATTCCGACAAGTAATATTATGACTAAAAGTATTATTAACAGTATCATTTTAATCTCCCGATAGTATAATTGTAAAATCACTCTTCGGACAGAAATTTTTTACAGGATCATATACAAATTGAATATTCTTAATGTATGAAACTTTCTTTTTTAACCAATTGAAAAAGTCATTTGATATTGATGATGATTGGGCTATAAATTGTGAATGCGTAATATCTGCTCTGTAAAAACAAGATACTGTAATTCCTGTTTTTTCTAATTCGGTTTTTAATTGTTCAGCTTGTTCATATTTTCTTCCAGAATAAATAATTCCACCAAGTATGTGATTACTATCAAGAGACGTTTTATCTCTATATATCATTCTGTCAATTACTTCTTGTGTTTTTTCAGGATCAAGTATCCAGTAACTTATTGTACCTTTTTGGTTTGGTGCTCCTGGTAGAGTTGCTACTTCAATTTTATTCATATCTATATTTTTTGCTAGTGATGCAAGTTGAGATATTTCATACAATGATAAATCTGTTTTTATATATGAAGTTACAACATTTATTAAATCAGGTATTTTTGCTATTGTTTGAGGACTTTGTAATTTTTCTAATAATCCTCTTAAAAACCATTGTTGTCGTTGAGTTCTACCGATATCTCCAAGCCCGTCTTTTCTAAATCTTAAATATCCTACTGCATTTCTGCCATCTAGTATATTTAAACCTTTATTTAAATTTACATGTAATTTCCCTGAATAATCGTGATAATGCATTTCTTTTTCTACATATATTGGTACACCGCCTAAAATGTCTACAGCTTTTTCTACGGCTGCATCATTAACCATTATATAGTGATTTATTTTTATTCCCAAAGTTTCTTCCAAGGTTTCTTTTGTTAATTGGATTCCTCCTAATGCGTGAGCAGCATTGATTTTTTGTATTCCAAAATCATGTGGTAAAAATACTTTGCTATCTCTTGGAACTGAAATTGCATTAATTGATTTTGACTTTGCATCTATATTTAGCAAAATAATAGTATCAGTTCTTGTACCTGTCCAAGGATCTGATTGGTTTTCACCGGCATCCGTTCCGACAAGCAATATAGTTTGTCTTTTTGTGAACAAAGGCATTGTAAATTGAGTTTTTTCTTTTTCCTTATTTTTGAACGAAAATTTTGACAGAAACGTTGAAAACCATGCATTATTTGTTGTTGATTTTGTTGTCAGGTTAATTAATTCTGTATCACTTAAAAGCAAAAATCCTATTACCATTCCGCATAGTATAGAAACAATTACAAGCAAGGTCTTTGCAAAATTTGAAGTTTCTTCTTTTTCTTCTTGTAAATGCTTTAGGAATACGCTATATTCTTCACGTTCATTTGTCGTTTTATTCATGTAAAATCTCTTCCCTATGCGTGTAATGTAATTATAAGATAATCATAAAATAAAATCAAACACATTAGAGAGATTATTTCTTTGGTATTTTTTCCTTTTGAAAGGCCCATGCAGAATGATTATGAATACTTTCAAATGATTCGCAAAAAAGTTCATAACTTCTTATTTCAGGTTTTTCTTTTATTTTTATTATTACATCTCTTAAAACGTCTTCTACAAATTTAGGATTATTATATGCATGTTCAGTTACAAATTTTTCATCTGCTCTTTTTAATAATGAATATACATCACTTGATGCACAGCTTTCTATATCTTTAATTAAGTCTTCTATCCATATATGTGCATCGTCATCATAATGTATATTTAATGAAACAATACTTCTTTGATTATGGGCTCCGTTTTCTGATATTTCTTTTGAGCAAGGACATAATGTCGTTACAGGTACCTTTACTCCAAGATAAAATTTGTATTCATCATTATAATATGTTCCTTTAAAAGAACAATCATAACACATTGGAGATACAAGTTTTGATACAGGAGATTCTTTATCTATAAAATACTTGAACTCAAATTTTATTTCTCCGCTTTTTGCATCTAATTTTTCTATTATTTCTTTTAAACATTGTTTTATATCGACACCAAGCATGTTTTTGTTGCTCCATGCTGTTAAAACTTCTATAAATCTTGACATGTGGGTGCCTTTATAATCTTTTGGTAAAGATACGCTTGCTGTTGCTTTTGACCAAACTTCACAATCTGTTTTATTTTTTCTTTGTATTGTAAGCGGAAGTTCTACATCTTTTACGCCTACATTTTGTATTTCTATTCCTCTTTCATCTTTTGAATTTTGTATATCTTTCATTACTTTTCTTCTTCTTCTTTTCCTATATTTAACTTTAAATCTTTAAAATTGTTTTCTTCAATTGCCAGTAATATTTTTAGAGCAACTTCTCTTTGTGTTCTTGCGGGTGCAAGTCTAAGCAGTTCTATTGCTTTCATTATAACAGGGTCATAATCGTACCATCGATTACCTTTCCCTTGATATTTATTCATCATTTCGTAAACGTGTTCAATAACTTCTGTTGCAACCTGTGTTTGTAATTTTAATATAAAATCGACCGCTTCATCTTTTGTTTTAGCCGGTGATATTCTTAAGACTTCTAATGCTTCTTTTAATATTGGATCTTTATCATACCAACGTCTGTTTTCATTAACCATTTTATTTCTCCGCATGTTTTTCACGTTTATTTGAATCGTATCATAATATTTGTTTTTTTTATACAATTTATCTCGAATATTTTATTTTTATTTTATTTATGCTAAATTTTTGTATTATAAAGAACTGGAGATAATAGATGAAAATATTGATTTTAAATGGTCCAAATTTAAATATGTTAGGGAAAAGAGAGCCTGAAATTTATGGTAAAAATACATTAAGTAATTTGCAAGATTTAATTGAAAATTATTGTAAAGATTTGAAATATGACGTTGAGTTTTATCAATCTAATCACGAAGGTGATTTAATAGACAAAATTCAATCTTCAGCCGTTGACGGTATTGTTTTTAATGCAGGTGCTTATACGCATACAAGTGTTGCTTTAAGAGACGCTATTTCAAGTGTTAAAACTCCTGTTATTGAAGTTCATATTTCTAATGTCCATTCAAGAGAAGAATTTCGTCACAAATCATTAATTTCACCTGTTTGTTTAGGCGTAATTTGTGGGTTTGGTTTTAACAGTTATCTTTTAGCAATTAACGGTTTGCATCTTTTTCTGTCAAAGGACGTAAAATAATAATTGAATTTATATTCAATTGAATAAAATCATGTACTTCGATAGGTCGGTTAGGAATTAGTCTGTTTTTTAGTTCACAACTTTTTATTGCTACAAATTTTTTTTCTCCGTTTAATATGTCACTTAAAATTCGGTTTCTTTTACCTGTCTTGGGCATAAAAACAGTTCCTTTTATTTCGTAATCTTGTGTTATTACAAATACTCTTTCAGACCAGACTCTTGAATTAAAATCGTTTGCTGATACTTGATTTCCTGACATTTTAAATATATCCTTTCTTTTTATTTTTATATTTCGTATGATTGAAATAGTGGTAAGTATAGAGCTAATGCTAGTACAAGTACTATACTACCAATTACGATAAGCATTATTGGTTCAATAGCTTTTGTCATAGTATCTATAACTTTATCTAAAGTTTTATCAATAAAAATAGTAGCTTGATACATCATTTCTCCCAAACGACCTGATTGTTCACCTGTTGCTATCATAAATAAAATCATACCAGGCATGGCTTTTGTTGCTCTTAGTGCTACAGATAAGTGTTTACCCTGCTGTACGTCAGTTGTAGCCAAGCTTATTTTATCTTTTAATGTTGTATTTGTCAGTGTTATATTTGATAAATATAAACAATCGACAACAGGAATACCTGCATCATATGCGACTTGCATTACAGATACGAAGTTTGAGAAATTTGAAAATTGTATTAATTTATTTATCAATGGTATTTTTAATACATACTTATCTATGATTCTTTTTGAAGGATTCCATCTTAATAAAAACATAGAACCAAAAATTACTGTACCAAAAATTAATGGTATTGCAGGCCAATATGTTTTTAGCCATACTCCGGCATCCATTAATGTTTTTGTTATCCAAGGTAATTCTTTATCCATTGTATCAAACATTTCTGCAAATGCAGGGAATACGAATACTAACATAACCGTAGTTACAAGCATTGCAAGTAAGATTACAAACACCGGATACATTAAAGCTCCAACTACTCTGCTTCTTATATTTTCTTCTTTTTTTAACAATTCTAAAAGACGTTCCATTGTTTTTTCAAGTTCCCCCGCGTCTTCTCCGGCTCTTACCAAACCTATATAGATTTGACCAAATACATCAGGATATCTTGCAATTGTATCTGCAAATGTTGAACCTAACATAATTTGACGTCTTAGTTCTTGTGCTACGCTTTTTAATTTTTTATTTGAAGCATCATTTTCAATGAAGGTTAATGCCTCAATTACAGGAATTCCTGATTGAACCAGAATTTGAAATGTTGACGTAAATTCTACACGTTCACCAAGACTCATTTTTTTTATTTTTTTAAAATCAGCTTTTTTTTCAGTTGAACTTCCGCTTTTATTTGTTTCGACGATTTTTGTGGGTAAATATCCCATCTTTCTTATAAGTTCTCTTGCTTCTTTGTGAGTTGAAGCTTCTAAAGAACCTTTTATTAATTCCTTATTATTTTTTAAGGCGGTATAATTATAAACTGGCATTTGGTATTATCCTATTCATTGCTTAAACCTAGTACTCTGACATATTCTTCTATTGTTGTATCACCATTTAGTAAGTGATTTAAGCATGCTTGAGATAAAGTTCTCATTCCTGTTGCTATAGCAGCTTCTTCTATTTCTATATCATGAGCACCTTGTGATATAAGTTTTCTTAATTCTTTTGTTATAGGAAGAATTTCGTATACTCCCATACGACCTTTATACCCTCTCATATCACATTGTCCGCACCCTTTTGCTCTATATATTTTTGTGTTCATTAATTTTTGAATATCTTCTTCATCATTAAATATTTGAGCGGCTTCTTCATGTGAAGGGTAATATTCTTCACGACAATCTTTACATAAGTGTCTAACAAGTCTTTGGGATATAACTCCAATTAAAGTTGAAGATACAAGATAATCTTTTGCACCCATTTCAATTAAACGAGTTAATGTTGAGGCTGCTGAATTGGTGTGAACAGTGCTCAATACAAGGTGTCCGGTAAGAGCTGCAGAAATTGCAACTTCTAAAGTTTCATAGTCACGAATTTCACCTACAAGTATTATATCAGGGTCTTGTCTTAAAATAGCTCTCATACAAGAAGCAAACGTAATTCCCGCTTTAACATTTACTTGAGATTGGTTAATACCTTCAATTTTAATTTCTATAGGGTCTTCAATTGTTGTTATATTTACGCCTTCTGTATTTAATTTTTTTAAAATAGAGTATAAAGTTGTTGTTTTACCGGAACCTGTAGGACCAGATGTTAATATAATTCCATTTGGTGCAGAGATTAATTTTTTTATTTTTGTTATATCTTGCGGAGTTGCTCCTAAAAGTTTTATTTCTTTTTCTGAAGAATTTAGTGTTACGGCAGGTGCCAATACACGAATTACCATTTTTTCTTTTCCTGATACCGGTAAAGTATTTATACGGAAATCGAAAGATCTTTCTTTATAATTTATAGTAAATGTTCCGTCTTGAGGTCTTCTGTGTTCTGCTATATTCATTCTTGATAAAACTTTAAAACGCGTTAAAACTGTTTGTTCAATTTTTGCAGGTAAATCCAGAGCATGTCTTAAAATACCATCAATACGATATCTTACTACGTGATTTTTTAAACGTGGTTCTATGTGAATATCAGATGCTTTTAAATCTATCGCATCTGTTAATATTTTATTTACAAATTCAGCTACGGTACTTGAACTTTCTTGAAGTTCTTTATCTATTTGTTCCCATAGTGTATCTTCTATTCTCAATTGACTTGCTTCTTCTTCAAGTTTTTGAAGTATTTTATCTGATTTTTTCTTTTCTTGTGAGAAAAATTTGTCTATACTTCTTTCAAATTCAAATGAGGTTATAACAAGTGGTTTTGGATTTTGTCCGGTTATATAAACAATTTCTTTAAGAGCGGATGTATTATATGGCTCTACTAGACCAACTTGTAAAATTTTACCATCAGAAAATATTGGAAGTATTTTATTTTCTTTAATAAAATCTTCTGGTAATAATTTTATAAATTTTCCTTGATCTTTAAACATTTCATCTGTAACAACATCTTGTTGGAAAAGTTCTGATAATGCTGTTTTTAATCTTGGTAAAGAAATGCATCCCATTCCGTAAAGAATTGAACCTACAGGCTCTTGTCTTCTTTTTGAATCTTCTAGAGCTTCAGCTAATTGTGTTTCAGAAACTTCACCTGTTTCATAAAACATATCTCCAAGCATTTTATTCATTTCTGCAAACGTTTTAGGAGTTTGTTTTTCTTGTTGAGGTTCTAAAGACAAAATTGTCTGATTTTTTTGTAAATCTATCAAATTTTGATTCTGTTGTACAATTTGTTCTTGATCTTGTACATTATTTAAATTCTTTTGAGCGTTTACTGTTTCTGTTTTTTCTATATTTATACTTGAAAATAAATTCTTGTATGCTTCGTTTGGTAAAAATATAAATTGTGTATCACAGCCGCATACAGCTTTTACAATTTCTCCGGCTTCTTGTTTCCTTGTTTGTTGATTTCCTACTGCAAATAATGTCGAATTTTTGACATTAATAGGTAAAAATTGACATTCAACAAGTTGATTAATATCAAATTTTGATATTATATCTTTATTTATATTAGCTTTTAATTTTTGTATTTTTTCATCCATTATTTTATTTACAGTCCTGTTTGAATAGTATTCTGATTATTTACTTTCTTTTTATAAGTGATTAAATCTTCTTCATCAAATAAAATTCGTGGTGTTATCATTACTATGAACTCAGATTTACTTCTTGATAAACTTGAAGATCTGAATAAAAATCCAAGAATAGGAATATCTCCTAATAATGGGATTTTATCAATCCCCTTTGATTCTTGTTCATTTACTAAACCACCTAAAATTAGTGTATCGCCATCTTTAACTCTTATATTTTTTAAATCTAAATTTCTTCTTGCAAGTAGTGTCGCTTCAACTTGATCTCCTGAACCTAATTGACCTGCTACAACAGTATAAGTAGGATTTATATTAAATGTAACATAGCCTTCCGGACTTATTTGAGGTGTTATTGAAAATTTTAAACCTTTATCATTGCCAATATCATAATTTTTTGTTGTTTTTACTGTTGTAGAGCTTGCATTATTGGCCATATCTGTTGTTACTTTTTTGATATAATCTTCTGTTAAATCAATAGTTGATGTTTGACCATTAGTAACAAGAATACGAGGATTTGATAGTAATTTACCTTTTGCATTTGTCATTAGATAATTAACTGCCCATGATATTGTTGTAGGAAAGTTAGGGGCATCTCCTGCCAATACGATATCGGCAATTGTTGAAACACCTCCGTCAAGAGATAAGGCTATTCTTCCCTGATCATATACCCATGAGTTTGTTAAAGTTTTAGATCCGTTTTCACTTGACTCTACTATTGCTATTTCCAAATATGCCATTAATTGTTTTTTGTCATGTTCTGTTATGAATTCTCGAATTGTTTCGATTTGATTGTCATTGCCCCCTATAACATTTATAGTTCCTATTTGAGGGTAATATGATACCGTTAATGTTTGAGTCGGAAAAGATGAAAATGTTCCTGCTTGAACATTATTTTTTATATTACAAGCTACAACACCTTCTCCTAATTTTATATCGTCTGCACCACCTGTGATATTGCCTCTGAATATATCACTTGCTCCTGATGTTTGTGAGCCAAATGCTGTTGGAACAAGTATTTTACATATTAAATCAGCCATTTCTTTTGGTGTTGTGTGATTTAATATAAATGTTGTAGATTTTGGTTTTTTATCAAATTTATCTAATATTTTTTGAGCCATAAGTACATCGTTTTTAGTTCCAAATATTAGTAATTCATTATCAAGAGGATTTGTTGTTACTATATCTCCTGTTGATAGTCCTGGTAAATTTTGCGCAAAGATATTTTTATTTAAAAAATTTGCTATCAATGCCGCATCAAGATTTTTAACAGGTAGTGATGTCATAGTATGTCTTGAATAGGTCAAATCTTTTGCATCTTTTGCACTTGCAACTATCATTGTTTTATTTTCAATAAAATATGTTAAATCTGATACTTGCATTACCATTTTAAATGCATTATTGATAGGTACATTAACTAAATCAAGTGTTATTTTCTTTTTTGAATCTACTGAATTATGAAAAATTATGTTTAATCCGGCTTGATCTGCGAACATTCTGAGAACTTGTTGTACATCTGAATCTCTTAAACTTAATGTAATATTAGGATTTGTTTTTGTAAATTGAATATCCCCTTCTAAGATCATTTGTGTTGGTTTTGAATCTCTTAATACAGGTTTTTGACTTACTGCATATGCAGAAGAAATATTCATTCCTAACAATGCAATTATTAAAGATAAACTTACTATACTTTTCATTTTTAATTTTAATTTTATCATTTTATTTAACCTTATAATCTTTCTCTTGAGTTATAAATCATTTTGTCGATTCCATAAGAACCTCCAAATTTATTACTTAAGTTGGAAACAGTATTATATTCAAGCTTACCGCTTATTTGTTCACCAACTCCGGCATTGTAAACATTTGAACCCAATTGTACAGTTACTGTATTAGGTGTTATATTTAGAACTTTAAATCTGTTTATGATATCGCCTTTTTTTACAAGATAATCTGAACCTTGTATATTTATTATCGCAGATGGATTATATGTATCATATAAAATACCTGAAATTGTAGTTGTCATTATTGTTCCAGCATCAGATTCTTCCGGGATTGATGGTATTGGTTCCGGATAATTAACTTTTGGTGCTATTCCCAATGCGTTTGTATATGGCACAAACGGATTTGTTCTTTCTTTATCACTTACTGTAAATTGAACTTTTTTTTCTCCAACTGCAATAGCGATATCAGAATCATCATAATTGTCGTCTATTTCTATAATTTTACGACCTTTTCTAGGTATTGTTAATGCAGATACTCCACTTCCGTCGTTAGGATTTGGCAATTGCGAATTATATGAACCGTTCACTCCTGTTGGCGTAGAGCCTGATGTTGCGGAAGTTCCTAACTCTGCGTTATATAATACGTCAAGTGATGATATGTCATTATTTTGTGTTGAGGTATCTGCTAAAAATTCATTTTTTATTTTTATAGGATGAGAGTCTAGTTGATATAAATCATAAATATAATATATTGTATAACCAGCAAGCAATGAGCATAAACTTAGCATGATAGCAATTGTTGCGTACATTATTTTTTCATTTTTAAAAATATTGTTAAATCTTATTTTAAACACATTAAGAGTGTCATGACTAATCTCAAATCTATCAGTCATGGCTGTTGGAAAATTAACATATCTTATGTTAACGTTTACTTTATCGTTGCTAAACCCATTTATCATGGCTTTTTGCGCCCCTGTATTCCTTCTCCGATTTGTGAATATTTCAATATTTTTCTACAATATTTTACATTTTATCATATGTGTTTTTAAAAAACAAAATTCTTAACATTATTTTTTTTAACATTCCTTTTATTTTTAATTGTAATGGTTTATAATTAAGAAATGAAAGATATTATAGTAGTTTCACCAATTAAGAAACCTGAAGATATAGATAATTTTGTTAAGAATTCATGCTGTCGTGAATTTTATGTTTATCATTCTAAATTTTTAAATAATAATTTTGAATATGTTAATGAGTTTATAGAGAGAGCAAAGCTTAATAATTCAAAACTTTACATAAATTTTAAGCATAGTATTACGGAAGATGATTTAGTTGAGATAAAAAAACTAATTAAATATCTTAAAAATACAAAAATCGATGGGATTTTTATTAATACATTTGCTATATTAGAGGCTATTAAAGTTCAAACTTTGCCATTTAAGGTTATTATTGATTCATATTTTGATATTCATAATTTGTCAGGTATTGATTTTATAAATAATTTCCACAAAGTTCATGGGGTAATTATTACAGAAGAAATTTATATGAAAAATATTGCAAAGATTAAAAAATTTACTAATTTGCCTTTAGCAATTGATTCGGATAATCTTCCTTGGTGTTGTGAAGATTTAAAAAAACTTAATGCTATAGATAAAGTTGTTATTAAGGGTAAATTTTCTAATTCAGAAGAGATTTTAGATGGTATTTTATTAATTGAAAAAATTCTTCAAAAACCTAAGATGTTTAAAAATCAAAAATTACCTTTTAAACATGTTAGAAAATCTACATATCAGACTAATCACTTTTCAGGTGATATGTTGTCTGCTGAAGGTAGAGATTTTAAATTTAGTCGTAATATTCAAACTTTTGAATGGGATATTAAAAAAAGTCGTTTAGTTAAAGATTTTGAATATTATGGTGAAGAAAAATTTAAAGTAAATTTAAGACTTTCTGAAATTGCACATATTAAAGAAGTTAAAAAACTTATCAAAAAATTAGGTTACAATCCTATTTATTCTATTGAGTACGGAGAAATTCTTTCTACGGCAGATTTGGCTACTAGCAGTTTTGATCAGGTTATAAAAAAAGTTAAGAAATTTTGTAATGATTATGGCATTCGCTTTCAGATGTCTACTCCAAGAATTCTGATAGAACGAGATTTTGACAGAGTTTATGAATATGAAAAACAATTACTTTTAGAGGAACCTTTTCCTGCAAGTTTAATCATTAATAACATCGGTTATTTTTGGAATGTAATTAATGATTCTGATTTGAGTAGAATTCCTATTGAAATAGGTCAAGGAATAAATCTTTTAAATTCAATGTCAATTAATTGTTTAAATAATATGTATCCTATTAATACAATCGATTTTACTTCTTTTAATGATGAAGAAAATATTGTTAATACCGTAAAAAAAATAAAAAATATTATTCCAAGAAAAAAACTTACAATAGCTGGAAATACAAGAATTCCGGCTTCAGGTTTATGTCCGTTGAATAATGATAGCGCTATTGTTTCTCGTCTTTCTTGTAAGGCACCTTGTCATAGAGGCGGATTTGCTCTTAAAGATCCTGCTCTAAAAAAAATAATTCCGTTTACATGTGATGGCTTTTGCAGAATGCATATGTTTTCGGATAAAATTTTAGAAAATTTTGATAAAATTGATTATTTTGTAAAGGTTGGTATAAATGAATTTGTTTTTGATTTTTCTGCTTTAAACGCAAAATTTATCCCAATTATTATGACGGATTTTTTAAACAGTAGATTTGTGATTAATAGCAAATAAAATTTATTGTGTTAAAATAGATTTGTATTTGAAAGGAAAAGAAATGAAAAATAAGATTTTTATAGCTATAACAGTTTTTGTTTTTGGTTTATGTTTTGGAATTAATATTTCAGATATTGTTTTTGCAGAAAATACACCTGTAAAAAATACATCTGTAAAAACTACTGTTGTTGAAAAATCTCAAAATACAGTTTTAAATTCAAAGCTTACTCAAAAAGCTGAAGAGATAGCGTGTGTTAAACCTTTAGATTTGGTTGATAATCCGGATGTTTATTTGAATAAAAAAGTTAAAATTACAGCAATATTTGATAAATTTTCAATTTTAGGTTTGGATTATAAACCTGCAATGAGAAGTTCTGAAAAATATATAACATTTTTAATTCAAAGACCTGAAGTTTCTAATGATATTCCTTTATCAGAATTGAAAAATTTTTTAACCAGAGAAATGGCTGAAAAATTTATTGATTTAAATAATGGTGATACCATTGAATATACGGGTACAGTTTTTTCATCCGCGTTGGGTGATGCTTGGGTAGATGTTGATAATTTAACTGTTTTAAAAAAGAAAGAAGTAAAAAAATAAAAACAATTATTGTATAATTAAATCATTTATATGACAAAAAATTTTTTGTCGTATGCTAAAATCTTATAATATAGGGAGATATTATAAGATGAGTGAGAGAAAAAATTATTTAACTATACACGGGCATTTTTATCAACCTCCAAGAGAAAATCCTTGGTTGGAGTCTATAGAAACTCAAGATAGCGCATTACCTTTTCATGATTGGAACGAAAGAATAAATTTTGAATGTTATAATCCTAATTCTGTTTCTAAAATAGTTGATAGTAGAAATAAAATTTTAGATTTGGTAAACAATTATGAGTATATGAGTTTTAACTTTGGTGCAACTCTTTTATCGTGGATGGAAGAAAATGCACCCCAAACTTATGACAGAATTATAAAAGCTGATATTGAAAGTGTTATTGAACATAACGGGCATGGTAATGCTTTGGCTCAAGTGTATAATCACATAATTATGCCTCTTGCAAATTATCAAGATAAGCAGGCTCAAGTGAAATGGGGTATAAAAGATTTCTTTTATCGTTTTGGCAGACAACCTGAAGGTATGTGGCTTGCAGAAACGGCTGTTGATGAGGAAACTTTAAGTGTTTTAGTCGATAATGGTATCAAATTCACAATTCTTTCTCCTTATCAAGCATTGAGATGTAAAAAAATAGAAGCTGATAATTGGCAAGATGTAAGCTGGGGTAATATTGATCCTGCAAGACCTTATCGTTATTATTTGAAAAATGGTAAAGGAAAATATATTGATTTATTCTTTTATGATGGCGCAATTTCAAAATCCGTTGCTTTTGATGAACTTTTAAAAGATGGTAATAAGTTTATCAGAAGATTAAAAGAGGGTGTTTCTAATGATAGAGAATATCCTCAATTGGTTAATATTGCTACGGATGGAGAAAGTTACGGTCATCATACAAAATTTGGTGATATGGCTTTGGCATACGTTGTTAAAGTTCGTGCGGAAGATGAAGGCTTTGAAATAGTAAATTACGGTGAGTTTTTAGATAAATTTGGCGTAAAATATGAAGTTGATATAAAACAAGCTTCAAGTTGGAGTTGTTTTCACGGTGTCGGTAGATGGTCTGACGATTGCGGTTGTTCAACAGGCGGACATCCGGGTTGGAATCAAAAGTGGAGAAAGCCTCTTCGTGAAGCATTAAATACTCTTCGTGATAAATTGGCAGAAATCTACGAAACCGAAGGCAAAAAATATTTTAAAGATGTTTGGTCAGCTCGTAATAATTATATAGACGTTATTTTAGACAGATCAATTTTAAATGTAAAAAAATACCAAAAAGCAAATTTTGTTGAAGGTTTATCAGGAGAAGATAAAGTTTCAGCAATGAAACTTCTTGAAATTCAAAGACAGTCTTTATTAATGTTTACAAGTTGTGGATGGTTCTTCTCTGAAATATCAGGTATTGAAACAACTCAAATAATGAAATACGCTGCAAGAGCTATTCAGCTTGCAAAATCATTTACCGATGAAAATTTGGAAGAAGAATTTTTATCAATATTAGAAAAAGCAGAAAGTAACATTAAAGAATATGGCAACGGTCGAGATGTTTATGAAAAATTTGTCAGACCAAGTATTGTAAGTATAAAACAGATGGCTGCTTTATGGGCAATTTCTTCTTTGTTTAAAGATTTTGAAGCGGAGGAAGATTTATATTGTTATACAATGAAAAAAGTTGCTTATAAAAAAGTTTCTAAAGGTTCAACTAATTTTGTTGTAGCTCATGTTGAAATAAAATCTAATATTACATTAGAAACTTTTGATACAGTGATTGCATTAATTCAATATCAAGGCGGAGATTTTCACTGTGCAATCAAAGACTTTACAACTCAAAAAGATTATTTAATAACTCAGGATGATTTGATCAAAACATTTTTGACTCAGCCGTTAACTGAGATAATTAGAAAGATTGATGAGTATTTTGGTGCTAAATATTTTACGTTGAAAGATATATTTATTGAAGAGAGAAAAAATATTCTTTCTATGATACTAAAAGATCAAACTGATAAATTTGCTGAAACATACAGAAAAATGTATGATGATGGAAAAAGTTCCATCCAACAAATGCAATCTTTGGGTTTAGATATTCCTAATGAATTTAAAATTTCTGCTCAGTATGCTTTGACTAAAAAATTTAATGATTTATTTATTACAGACAAGAATTATATTGATGAAGATATTATACAAGAAGCAATTGATATAAATTCAGAGGCTAAACTTTTGGGTATAGAAATAGATAAAATGCCTACAAGTAAAATTTTTTCTAAAAAAATACTTCAAAGTATAACATTCCTTGCAAGTAATCTGGATTATAGTCAAGCTGATGCGACATTAGATCTTTTTAAACAAGTAGAAGATTTAGATATGGATGTTGAAATATCTGAAGCTCAAAATATTTTCTTCAGCAAAATATTTATTCAAATGGGTGATTTCTTATACGGATTTGAAAAAAATCACACAAAACGGGATGTAGAATACTTGGAAATGTTATTCTCTATTAGTTCAAAATTAAATATAAACTCAGAATTTTATCGTACAAAATTTGATAAAATTTTGCTTGAACAGATGAACTAAAAATGTTAAATATTAAAAAATTCGGAAATCAGTCTTTCAATTTGAAGGGCTGATTTGCCGTTTCCATACGGATTTTGAACTTTTAATCTTGTATCTTTTTTATCTTGAGAAAGTATTTCTTCGCTTAATTCCATAATTTTGTCATAATCAGCTCCGACAAGAGTTGATACCCCTGCTTCAATACCTTCTTGGCGTTCTGTTTCATATCTCATAACAAGTGTCGGACATCCGAACGACGGTGCTTCTTCTTGTATTCCTCCGCTGTCTGTCAATATTAATTTCGCATTTTTCATTAAATATACAAGATTTGGATAATCCAAAGGTTCTAAAAGATGTATATTTTCAATATGGTTTAATTCGTTATGAATTTTTTCTTTTACATTTGGATTTGGATGAACAGGAATTATAAAATTATGAAATTTATGTTTTTCAGCCAGTGTTTTTATAGCTTTTATAATTCTATCCAGTCTTTCTCCATGATTTTCTCTTCTGTGTGCAGTTACAAGAACGGTATTGTCGTTTACCGTAATATTTTTTTCTTCGTAGAATTTTTTAGCATTATTTATTGTTTCTTCTGACAAACAGAAAAGTGCGTCAATCACTGTATTGCCTACGACATGTATTTTATTTTTATCGATATTTTCTTTTAGCAAGGCTTTTTTATTTTTTTCTGTCGGACAAAAATGTAAATCCGCAACACGTGATGTCATTTGACGCATAACTTCTTCCGGAAAAGGTTCAAATATGTCATATGAACGTAAGCCTGCTTCTACATGAAATACAGGAGTTTTATTATAAAAACTTGTTAATGCACCGCAAAGAACAGTCATTGTATCACCTTGTACAATTGTTGCATCAATTTTTTGTTTATTAAACACTTCGCTCAAAGATGTTAAAATTCTTGCTTGAACTTCTGCCAATGTTTGATTTGGCTTCATGCAGTCTAAATTTATATCCGCTTTTAAATTGAAATATGCTAAAGTTTGATTTGAAAGTTCTTTTTGCTGTTCCGTATTGCAAACAATGACATTATATTTTTTAGGGAATTTTTTTAATTCCAAAATTACGGGAGCTAACTTTATAACCTCCGGTCTTGTGCCGAAAACAAATAATATATTTTTCTTATCCATACTGTAATTTTACAATAAATAAATTTTTTTGCTATACTTATTTTATGAAAGTTAAAGTAATAGGAGCTGGTTTAGCCGGTAGTGAAGCCGCACTACAACTTGCAAAAAGAGGAATTGAAGTTGATTTATATGAGATGCGTCCTAAAAAAATGACGGGTGCTCATACAACTGAAAAGTTTGCAGAGTTTGTTTGCTCAAATAGTATGGGTTCTTATGATATTTCTAATGCAAGTGGTTTATTGAAAAAAGAAATGGAGCTTTTAGGTTCTGAGCTTATAAAAATTGCTTTTGAAGTTAAAGTTCCTGCGGGGAATGCGCTTGCTATTGATAGAGAAATGTTTTCTCAAAAGGTTACAGAAAAAATTACTCAAAATCCATTAATAAATGTAATTAGAGAAGAAGTTTCTGAAATTCCTGATGGTTGTGTCATTGTTGCATCAGGGCCTCTAACTTCCGATAATATGGCAAAAAGCATTCAATCTTTTACGCAAGAAGAGCATTTACATTTTTTTGATGCTGTTGCACCGATTGTAGAAAAGGACAGTATAAACTTTGATAAGGCTTTTTATGCTTCAAGATATGATAAAGGTGAAGCATCTTACATTAATTGTCCGATGAACAAAGAAGAATATGAAAAATTTTATGATATTTTAATCAATGCTGAGAGAATTGAATTGAAAGAATTTGAAAAGGATGCAAAATTTTTTGAAAGTTGTCTGCCTGTAGAAGTTTTGGCTTCACGTGGGGTTGATACATTGAGATTTGGCCCGATGAAACCTGTTGGTTTAATTGATAAAAGAACAAATGAAAAATCTTATGCTGTCGTGCAGTTAAGACAGGATAATTCTATAAAAACTTTATATAATATTGTAGGTTTTCAAACTAATCTAAAATGGTCATATCAAAAAGAATTGATACATTCAATTCCAGGGCTTGAAAATGCAAATATCGTACGGTACGGGGTTATGCATAGAAATACATTTTTAAACAGTCCAAAAATCTTAACTGAGCATTTAAATACTATTAGACGACCGGATTTATTTTTTGCAGGTCAAATAACGGGTGTTGAAGGTTATACCGAAAGTATGGCTTCTGGACTTGTTGCAGGAATTAATATGGCAAAATTTGTAAAAGGCGAAGAGGTTTTAACTTTACCTAAAGAAACAATTTTAGGCGCATTATTAAGTTATATAACTGATAAAAATCATAAACAACTGCAACCTGTAAATTCTAATTGGGCGTTGATAAATCATGGTATAGAATTTCCAAAAAATATTAGAAAAGATAAAAAAGCTAAAGCTGAAATTTTATCAAAACGGAGTTTAGATGTTTTAAGCGGAGTTCTAAATAATTTATGAGAAATAAAATTGCTTTGATAATAGGAGCAGGCCCTGCAGGACTTGCTTGTGCATATAAATTTTTAACAGAAACTGAAGATATAAAACCTATAATTCTTGAAGAGTTATCAGGAGTTGGAGGCATATCAAGAACAGTTGACTTCAATGGTTCAGGAATTGATTTGGGCGGACACAGAATGTACTCTAAAGTACAAGAAATTCTTAATTTGTGGAATGAGTTTCTTCCTTTACAGGGTGAAAAATCAATTGATGATTTGATTTTAAACAGAGAAGTTAATAACCTTTCTGATAATGGTTTAAATCCAAATAAAACTGATAAAGTAATGCTAAAAAAACGCAGATTTTCAAGGATTTATTATTCTCGTAAATTCTTTGATTATCCTGTTTCTTTGAAGTTGAGTACAATTTTTAATCTTGGTATTTTTAAAACTTTTTTAGCAGGTTGCAGTTATTTAAAATCTTGTTTCATAAAAAGAGAAGAAAACAATCTTGAGGATTTTATGATAAATCGTTTTGGTAAAGTTTTGTATTCAACTTTTTTTGAAAATTATACAGAAAAAGTTTGGGGCAGACATCCAAGAGATATATCAAAAGAGTGGGGTGAACAAAGAATTAAGGGTTTGTCTCTGTCAAAAGCAATTTTAAATGCTTTAAAACTTACTAAAAACAAAGAAACAACTCTCATTGACGAATTTTTCTATCCAAAATTCGGCTGCGGTCAATTATGGAATTTAATGGCTGATTACATAAAAGATAATGGTGGTGAAATTCATCTTAATACAAAAGTTGTTGCATTAAATAATGTCAATAAAAAAATAAATTCTATAACTGTTATTGAAAATTCTAATCAGTATGAATATTACGGAGATTATATAATCTCTTCTATGCCTGTTAAAGATTTGATTTTAGGTTTAAAAAATTATCCTGATGAAAATATTTTAAATATTGCTAAAAATCTTCCATATCGTGATTATATGCTTGTTGCTTTGTATTTGGATAAATTAAAATTAAAAAATAATACAAAATACAAAACGATAAATAATATTTGTCCTGATAATTGGATTTATATTCAAGAACCTGACGTAAAAGTCGGTCGCTTACAGATTATGAATAATTGGTCGCCTTATTTGGTTAAAGATTTTGAAAATAAAGTCCTTGTATCTTTAGAATATTTTTGTGATGAAAATGATGAATATTGGAATATGTCGGATGAAGCTTTTATTGATTTTGCTATAAATGAGGCAGAAAAAATCGGAATTTTAGATAAAAAAGATGTTATATCTTCAAAAAGAGAAAAAGTTCAAAAAGCTTATCCTGCATATTTTGATGCTTTTAAAGATTTTGGTAAGATAAAGGAATTTTTAAATACGTTTGAAAACTTATATTGTATAGGCAGAAACGGTCAGCATAAATATAACAATATGGATCATTCCATGTTGAGTGGATTTGAGGCTGTAAGAATTATAAAGAATAATCTTGATAAAGATATTCTATGGAGAGTAAATACAGAAAATGCTTACCAAGAATTAAAATAAATTTTTACGTTTCTTTTTCATCTTTTTTAGAAATTCCTTTTAATAAAAAGATGAATGGTATAACAGCAAAGCAGGCAAGTCCACAAATTCTGAATGTTTCCATAAATCCGAATAAAGTTGCTTGTTTTACTAAAGATCCATATATTGAATATTGAGCCATGTAATTTGCAAAATCAAAAGATGTATATTGTGATAATGCACCCCAAATAACATTTAATCTTTCAGTAAATACAGAATTTAACGGAGTTAAATTGTCTACTAAATATGATTGGTGTATTTGTGAAAATCTTGTAATCATTGTACTGGCTAGAGAAGTTCCTATTGCTCCGCCAATATTTTTTAACAAGTTTTGTACTCCGCTGGCATTTGTCATTTGACTATTGTTTAATGTTACAACAGATAGGGCTATAACAGGTATAAATGATAAACCCATTCCAAAACCGAAGACAAAGTTTGGAATAGCAATATTTACACTTGCAATATTTAAATTTAAAAAGCCTAGAGAAAATCCTGCTATACCAACTAAAAACAGACCTATGATAAGTAATATCCTATTATCTACTTTGTCAGATATTAGTCCGCAAATGATTGTAGCAGTTAAACTTCCTAAACCTCTTGGCATTATTGATAATCCGCTTAAATAAGCACTATATCCCATCATTATTTGTAAAAATTGCGGTAAAATTGCTAGTGATGCCAATAATACAGCCATCATGATAACTTGAACAAATGTTCCTATAAAATAGTTTCTATCTTTAAATATTGATATATCTATTAATGATTCTTTATTTCTTATTTGTGAAATAAAAAACAGTAATGCCGAAATACAAGAAACTGTAAATAATTGACAAATCCATGTAGTATTAAACCAATCAACATTGTTACCTTTATCAAGTACTATTTGCAAAGATACAATCCAAGTTATAAGAAATATAAATCCCCAATAATCTAATTTAACATTTTTTTGTCTTTTTGCATATGGAGGATCTTCGAGAAAAGTTTTTGCTAAATATAAAGCAATGAAGCCGATAGGTATATTTATAAAGAAAATCCAAGGCCAATTAAGATTGTCGGTAATCCAACCTCCGATAACAGGACCTATAATCGGTGCAATAATTACAACAAGTCCAAATACGGCCATAGCTTGTCCACGTTTTTCTTTAGGAAATGATTCAAGCATAACGGCTTGACAAATAGGTAATATTCCGCCGCCTCCAAATCCCTGAATACCCCTTGCAATAAGCATTGCAGCTAAAGAATCTGCTATACCGCAACAAAAAGAAGCAAGTGTAAAAATTATCAAACTCAACATGAAAAAATTTTTTCTGCCCAGTAACTTACAAAACCAATCAACTGTCGGTACTGTAATTCCGCTGGCAACAAGATAACAGGTTAAAATCCAAGTGGATTCTTCTCTACTGGCTGAAAATGTCCCTGCCATATGAGGTAAGGCTACATTTGCGATTGTAGAGTCTAATACAAACATAAATCCCGCTAAAATGGTAGGTATACATATTAACCAAGGACTGTTTTTAGGTTTCCATTCTATGTTTGTTGTTTCTGCTGTTTCGCTCATTTTATTTTACTCTTACTTTTGGTATTACAGACATACCGGGAACAAGCATGTATTTTTCTTTGTCATAATCTTCCGTAAAGACTATTTTTACTGGAATACGTTGTACAATTTTTACAAATGAACCTACCGCATTTTCCGGCGGGAATAAACTTGATTTAGCCCCTGAAGCTCTTTGTATACTGTCAATTTTACCTTTAAATTTATGATGAGGATATGTATCAACTTTTATTTCAACATTTTGTCCAGGTCTCATATATTCTAGTTGATTTTCTTTAAAGTTAGCAACAACCCAAACTTCATTTGGTACAATGACAAATAACGGACTTCCAACTTGAACGTAAGCACCCGTTTCTACTCTTTTATTTGATACTGTTCCATCTTGAGGTGCGTAAATTTTTGTATAAGATAAGTTTAGTTGTGCTTGATCTCTAAGCGCTCTTAAAGCTTTTATATCAGAATCAGCAACATTTGTTTGGTCTTTAGTCATTAAAGATTGCACTGCATTTTCTTGTTTTGCCTTAATGCTTTCATAATTAGTGATGGCTCTATCAAGGGTTTGTTTTGATACAGAACCTGTTTCATAAAGGTTTGTATATCTTTCCACATCTTTTCTTGCAAGTTCTATTTCTGCATCAACTGCTGTCATATTTGCTTGTGCAATATTTTGTGCTTTTAATGCTTTTTGATAATTTGCTTCTGCTTGTTCTAATTTAATTTTATAATCTGCACTGTCAATTTCTGCTACCAAGTCTCCGGATTTTACTTTTTGATTATCTTTTATATAAACTTTTGTTATTTGTCCCGCAACTCGTGGTGCAACTTGCACGGTATGATTTTCAACATAAGCATCTTCGGTTGATTGATAGTGGCTTTCGTTTATGACTGCTATTGCTATAGCAATTAATAAAACTATTGCAATAACTATAATGATTGATTTCTTATAACTATTCTTTAATTCTTTTTTTAAATCTTTATCTTCTGTCATTTTATTCTCCTTAGTGTATATTTATATTTTTAAATCAACAATTTCTGAAATATTTTGTTTTAGTCTTTGAAGAGTATTTCTTAACTCCTGCATTTGTTCAATTGTAAACTTTTCTTCTAATTTCTTAAATTGAGGCTGAATTGCTGTAATTGTTGCCCTATAGCAGTCTAAACCTTTTTGAGTTATTGTCATTCTTTTTACAAGACGTTTTCCTTTTGTATCGTTGTATCTTTTTATCAAACCTTTTTTTTCAAGATTATCTATCAATCTTCCCGTGTTGATTCTGTCTCTTAATATTAATTTTGCCAAATCTCGTTGACAGCATTCGGGGTTACAGTAAAGAACATCAAGAGTTCTAAATTCTTCATGTGTTACGAGAATATTATTTTTTTTGAAAAAATCTTTTGCAAGTTCGTGAACATATTTTGAAATCTGTTCTATTTCAAAAAGAACACTATTTTGAAAGTGAATTATACTGTTTTCTTTAATAGATATTTCCATTCTTTCCCTAATCTGTTACAAAAAAAAACATGTTGCATTTGTAACAAAAATATGGTAGCATGTACATATCAGATTTGTCAAGATTTAAAGGGAAGTGAAATGGATATAAAAAAAATAACGGCTATTTGCTTGTTAGCATGTTTTAATTTTGTATATGTTGTACCGGCATTTGCTATTACAGATAATAGTAAAAAACAAAATCAAGTTTATACGCATAAAGTTAAAAAAGGTAAAAAAGAAACTGATGATTATAAATATGCTTATGTAAATATGGATTTTTGGAAACAGTTTAATGATGATAATTTAAATCATTATATTGCTTTGGCAATCAAACAGAATTATGATTTAAAAATTGCGAGTTTAACTGTTAAGCAATATTATCAAAATATGAAATTGCAATTTGCAAAAGAATTACCAACTGCAGGAATTGGTATTGCTCCTGCTTGGTTTAATGCACCAATGGTAAAAGATAATTTTGCTGTTAATGTACCTGCTGCTTTTAATTATGAAGTTGATATTTTCTTAAAAAACAGAGATAAAACAAAGGCGATAAAAGAACTTTATAAAGCTTCACAAGATGATGAAAGAGCTGCATATATTTCTGTAGCTTCTGCTGTTGGTTATGTATATTTTAATATAGTTAAATTAAATGAAGCTATCAAAATTCAAGAGCAAATAGTTGCTTCAAGACTTGACATTTATAATATGATGCTTGCAAGTAATAAAGAAGGTTTAGTTTCTACTTCTGATACTGTTAAAGCTAATAAATCTTATATTGCAGGTTTATCTGATTTAATTGATTTGAAAAAAAACAGAGCTAAACTTTTAGATCAATTTTGTGTTTTAATAGGTGAAAATCCTAATGAAGGTGAAAATTTAGTATTTACTCCATTAAACGATATAAACTTTAGTGGAATTATTCCTGAAGAAATTACATCTGATATTATAACCTCTCGTCCAGATTACTTAAAAGCAGAAAAAATGATTAAGAAAGCAGGAATAGATGTTAGAGTTGCTAAAAAAGAATTTTTACCAAGTATAAACTTGACAGGCATAGCGCTATTAGATGCGACACACAGTATGTTTTCTAAAGAAACGACTATTGCTGCATTAGCTGCAGGAGCTATGTTACCTGTATTTACAGGTGGGGCTAGAATTGCTAATTTAAAACTTAAAAAAGTTCAGTATGATAAAATGTTAGAAAACTATTATAAGACAAATTTAACTGCAATAAAAGAAGTAAATGATGCATTAGCTACTGTAAAATATGATAAAGATAAATTGAATGAACACATTAAACAATTTGAACTTGAATCTAAAGATTTTGGCTATACTCAAAATAAATATAATCAAGGTGTTATCTCTCGATTAGATTTAGTTCAATTACAAGAAAATCTTTTAAATGTTGAAAAATTAATTAATTTTACTCGTTCAGACTGCTATATAAGTTATATTGAATTGTACAAAGCTGTTGGTAGTAAGTTATAAACTTTGATGTACATATAAAAATAATAAAAACTCTGAAAATTTAGCAAAAATCAGAGTTTTTGTTATTTGTTTAAAGATGTATAATTTCTGCTAAATATCAAGTTTTATTTTAAATTCTGTAAGAACGCCTTCTTCACTTGTAACTGTTATTTCTCCATTGTGGGCATCTATAATTTGTTTTGAAAGATATAAACCTAAGCCTGTCCCTACTTTTCTGTATCTTTTAGAAGTAGAATAATACTTATTAAATATTAAATCTATATCTTTGCTGCTAATTCCTTTTCCGTAGTCTATAACAGATATATATACGTTAGAGCCTTGTATATTTGTTTTTATATCAACATCTTTTGATGATTCCGAATATGATATTGCATTTTGAATTAGGTTTTTAATTACGCGTTTAAATTGTAATTTATCTATATTAATATTTGTATTTTGCGATGAAATAAAATTAAGTTGTATATTTTGTCTATCTGCAACAGGTCGCATTTCTTCTACTGTTTCAGATAAAAATTCATTTAAGTCAGTTTCTTCTTTATAAAGTTCAATTTCAGTGTTATTACTTTTGTAAGTATCCAATAGCATTTGAACAAGTTCTATAAGTTCTTTATTTGAATCTTTCATTTTTCCAAGAACTTCTTTTTGTTTATCATTAACTTCTC
This sequence comes from uncultured bacterium, assembly GCA_902783785.1. GTDB lineage: Bacteria > Cyanobacteriota > Vampirovibrionia > Gastranaerophilales > Gastranaerophilaceae > UBA791. Next base: position 70,849 of record CACZSH010000075.1, read on the forward strand.
CAAAAGTTTCATTTATAAGAAATTCAAGCATATTGCCTTCTGCTACAATTGGAACTTTTAAATCGTGAGTAAGAGTTGCTACAAAATCTTCTTTTAATTTTTCGAGTTCTTTTTGATTTGTTACGTTTTTTATTAATACTATGTAACGATTTATTCTATCTTCTATATTCAATCTTAGAGATGTTGCTTCAAATAAGTCAGAAGAGTATGTTTTTATGTATACGCTTGTATTATGTAAGTTTTCAATAGGTGCATTATTGAGAGGTTCTATAAAGTCAAAAAGGTTTTGTCCTATTAACTTTTTACTGTTTTGTCCGAACCAATGTGTTATTTTTGGGGTGGTTTTAATGATTTTGCTATTTTTGTCAACAATAATGAGTCCATCAGAAAGAGAGTTTAATACACTTTCTAAAAATCTATTTTGCTTTACAAGTTCTTCCTGTTGAATTTTAACGTGCTCTTCTGTTTCTTTAAGTGAGTCAATAAGTTGGTTAAGGCTTTCTGCTAGTGTATCTACTGTTGAAGAATTTATTTTTCCTATTTTTTTTGATAAATTACCTGAACGAATAGATTCAACAATATTCGCTGCATCTTCTATAAAGATGTCAGTTTTTTTCCATTCTCTGTTTGTTGATCTTACTACTAAAAACAACACTACAAGTATAAATATTACAATTAGATTTAATGAATACCAAAGCATATATTTATTTTATCCAAAAAATTTTTTTGTGTTATATTATATGTAACATAATAATAGGTATTTTAACATGAAAAAACTTTTTATTAGCATGATTATTTTGTTATTGAATACAGATAACTGTTTTGCAATTGAATCTATCACTGATTTACTAAGAGGTCATTCGAATCATGAAACGAGTATTTTTACTGTTTTAGGTGCGCTAACATTTGTTATTGCTTTAATTTATTTGACAGGTATTATTTATACAAAACTTAGTTTATTTAATTCTAATATTGCAAAAAAAAATAGAAAAAATGAATTAGAAGATAAAGTTGTGGTTTTGTCGACTACTCCTTTAGGTAATAATAAGTCTTTATCGGTGGTAGAAGTAAATGGTAAGAAAATGCTCATTGGAGTTACGCAAACATCAGTTTCTGTATTGAAAGATTTAGGTGATGTAAAATATAATAATGATTTTAATTTTGAACCTGAAATTATAGAAGAACCCGAATCTAAAATTAGTGAAGCTCAATCAGGATTAGATGAAATATTTTCTTCAAGTGATGTAATAACAAGCTCTTCAACTGATGATGAAGATGATTACGGTCTTTACAAAAAATATTTGTAAGTAGGTAAAATTTTATGAGAAAATCTGTAAAAATTGCTGATAAAATTATAGGTGATGGTTATCCTTGTTTTATTACTGCTGAAATTGGTATAAATCATAACGGTTCTGTAAATTTAGCAAAAAAACTTATAGAAATTGCTTGTGTTGCAGGATGCGATGCTGTTAAATTTCAAAAACGAACTGTAGATGTTGTTTATTCAAAAGAAGAATTAGAAAGACCAAGACAGAGTATTTTTGGTGAAACTAACGGTGATTTAAAACGTGGTTTAGAATTTGGTTTTGATGAATATAAAGAAATAGATGCTTTTTGTAAAGAAAAAAATATTTTGTGGTATGCATCTTGTTGGGATGAAGAATCGGTTGATTTTATAGAACAGTTTGATGTACCGTGTTATAAAATTGCTGCTGCATCATTAACTGATGACAATTTACTAAAATATACAAAATCAAAAGGAAAACCTATTTTCTTATCAACAGGGATGAGTAGTATGGAACAGATAAGACATGCTGTTGGTATATTAGGTGAGGACAATTTAATTATTTATCAATGTACATCAACATATCCATCTGATGAAAAAGAAATTAATTTAAAAGTTATAGAAACATTTAAAAAAGAATTTAACTGTCCTGTGGGCTATTCAGGACACGAAAGAGGTTTGCTTCCGTCAATAGTTTCTGTTGTTTATGGTGCTAATGCGGTTGAGCGCCACATAACAAATGACAGAACAAATTGGGGCTCTGATCAAGCTGCAAGTTTAGAACTTGACGGTATTCATCGAATTGTTAGAGATATAAGAAAAATTCCTAATATTTCTGGTGATGGTATAAAGAAAGTTTATGATAGCGAACTTCCAATTATCAAAAAATTAAGAAGGATATAATGTCAAATTTAAGATTTTCAAAAAATATAAAACTTGTAGTTACGGATTTTGACGGGGTTATTACCGATAATTGTGTTTATATTGACGAAAATAAAAATATGACAAGACGTTTAAATTTTCGTGATGTTATGGCTTTTTCTCTCTTGAAAAAAAATGGTTTTGTTATTGCTATAATATCAGGAGAAAAAAATTCTTCGATAGATTTGATTAAAGAAAAATTTGATCTAGAAGATGTTCATTGTGATATAAGATTAAAAAAGCCTATTTTGGAATCTATATTAGAAAAATATAATATAACTGACGGAGAATATATTTACATTGGTGATGATGTAAATGATAGAGAATGTTTGGAAATGGCGAAATATAAAGTTACTGTAAAAAATGCTCATAAATCAATTTTGAATATAAAAGATATACAGATAACAGAAAATAATGGTGGAGAAGGCGCATTTAGAGAAATTGCGGATAAGCTTTTAGAATATAAAATTTAACAAATAAAAATTTTTTTAAAATATAAATAAACCTTTTTATCTACTTGCCAAAGATTATCTTTAAGGCTATAATTATTTTACATTAATGTAAAAAGAGTTTAAACCAATGACGAAAAATATAGTTGTACAAAAATTTGGCGGAACCTCAGTTGCAGATACCGATAGAATAAAAAAAGTTGCTGAGACTGTTGTAGCTGAAAAAGAAAAAGGGAATGACGTTGTAGTTGTTGTTTCTGCGATGGGACATACAACGGATCATTTGGTAACCCTTGCAAAACAAATTTCTGACGTACCATCACCAAGAGAAATGGATATGTTGTTGTCTACGGGTGAAGGTATTTCTATTGCATTATTAACAATGGCTATTCAAGCAAAAGGTTATGATGCGGTTAGTATGAATGCTATGCAGGTTGGTATAATAACAGAAGATTTGCATACTAAAGCCCGAATACTAAATATCGAAACTTCAAGATTAAAAAATAATTTAAATGCCGGAAAAATAGTTGTTGTGGCAGGCTTTCAAGGTGTAACAAAAGATGGTGAAATAACTACTTTAGGAAGAGGTGGCTCTGATACTTCAGCAGTTGCAATAGCTGCTTCTTTAAATGCCGAAAGATGCGATATATATACTGATGTAAGAGGTGTTTATACATCTGATCCTCGTATGGTAAGAAATGCATCTAAATTAGATACAATAACGTATGATGAAATGCTTGAACTTGCTATGGTTGGTGCGGGTGTTATGCATCCAAGATCTGTTGAAACTGCGAAAAAATATAATCTTCCGTTAAGAGTTAGAAGCAGTTTTTATACGGATGATTTAGGAACTATGATAACAGGAGCAAATGATATGGAATTAGATAAGCCTGTCGTTGGTGTTGCAGTTGATTTTACACAAATAAGAGTTGTTGTTTGTGAAGTTAAAGATGAGCCGGGTGTTGCAGCACGAATATTTAAAAAATTGGCTGAAAATAATATTACTGTAGATATGATTATTCAATCTTATGCAAGAACTTTTAATCATACTAATGATATTGCATTTACTATAAATAGAGAAGATAGTGCTAAGGCTATGGATATCCTAAATTCAATAAAAAATGAAGTTGGAGCAAAAGATATCCACTTGGATGAAAATACTGCAAAATTATCAATAGTTGGTGCAGGAATGATGGATAGACCTGGTGTTGCTGCACAGATGTTTGAAACTTTATCTGATTTGGATGTAAACATCAAAATGATTTCTACTTCAGAAATAAAAATAAGCTGTTTAATTGATGGAGAAAAGGCTGAAATGGCTTGTAATAAGATTCATGAAGTTTTTAAATTAAACAGTGATGAATTAGTTGAAGTAAAAGGAACTTTACCTCCAAAGGTTTAGTATAATTTAGTGATACATATAAAATAGAAGAATTTAATGAAAGGAAAAAGAGACATGGAAAAGACAATTGAAATTAAAATTTCAAAGAAAGCTATCTTGTACTTGTTGGCTTTGTTGGGCTTTATTGCAACAATTGCTCTTGCAGTTGTTTATTATAATGCCAATTTTAATCCTGCTGCGGGTCCTAGCTTTTGTACAGATCAACAAAATCCTGTTGTAAACTGTGATGGTGTTGCAAAATCTGTAAATTCACAATTTTTAGGTATTCCTCTTGCTTATTGGGGAATGTTATTTTACTTAGTAGTAATTTTCTTATTAGGTTCAGAAAAATTGAAAAATCTTAAAGGTTTTAGATGGATGGAAGTATTAAAAAATCCATGCAGTTATGTTGCGACTTTAGGTTTATTTTCATTTTTCATATCAATGACTTTGGCTTTGGTTAGCTTTATTTCAATAAAAATGATTTGTGTTATTTGTGTAATTACATATTTCATCAATTTATTTATTGCAATGTTTGCTTCTGAGTTTGCTGAAGAAACATTTGGTAAAGCTATCAAAACAACTTTTGTTGATTTTGCTGAAGCATTAAAAGTTAAAAAATATTTAATAGCATTTTTATCTACAGTAGCTGTTGCTGCTATATTTTTAACAATAACCGGTACAACTTATGTTTTAACTCCACAAATAAACGACATTAAATTTATGGATCAATTATACAACATGAAAGGTAATGATTTTGCTGATGTTGCACAAGGAAACCTTTTAGGTGACAAAGATGGTAAAGTTGTTGTAAAAATGTATTCAGATTTAAAATGTCCATATTGCGTAATGGAAAACAGATTAATGCACAAAGTTGCAAAAGATATGGCTAATGTTAAAATTGAATTCGTTCATTATCCGTTAGATAATGCTTGTAACAAAAATATTCCAAATCCGTTCCACGTAGGTGCTTGTGATTATGCAAGATTAGCATTAGCAGCAGAAAAACAAAATAAATTATGGGATATGGTAAATCTTTTATTTGAAGATAAAGCCGGTTCTGTAGATGATGTTTATGAAGTTGCAAAAGAACAAGGATTTGATGTTAAAAAATTAAAAGCTGATTTTAAATCTGCAGATATAAATAAAACTCTTTTAGCAGATATAGATGAAGCTACTAAGATGAATGTTGGAGGAACACCTGCATTTTCTGTAAAAGGAAGATTATATGTTGGTGTAAAACCATACAATGAATTAAAGGATATATTAATTGAAGCAGGAGCAAAAAAACGCAAATAGAGTTTTACTCCATGCGTGTTGCGGAATCTGCTCAGGGTATCCGATAGAATTCTTATTAGAAAATCAATATTTACCGGTTGTGTATTTTTATAATCCGAATATACAGCCGGTAAATGATTATATGAAGAGATTGGATTCCCAAAAGACACTTTGCAAACACTATGAAGTAGAATTAATAGAAGAGGTCTATGAACCTGAAGTATTTGAAGAATATATAAAAGGGTACGAATTAGAGCCGGAAAGAGGAAAACGATGTGACAAATGTTTTGAGCTTCGTCTTACTCAAACTGCAAAAAAAGCAAAAGAATTGGGAATAAATATTTTTACCAGTTCAATTGCTATTAGTCCGCATAAACTTTATAATCACTTGAAAGAAATTGGTGAAAAAATAGCAGAAGAAAATAATTTGACATTTATGGCAGTAGATTTTAAGAAAAAAGATGGTTTTCTTAAGACAAATAAAATTGCTAACAGTTTAGGTTTGTATCGTCAAAATTATTGTGGTTGTAAATATAGTTATAGAAAATAAGACAAGGAGTTTTTATATGGAATGTAAAAAAGATGAAAATAAAATTGAATGCACTTGTACATACACAAGTTGTTCAAGACGTGGAATTTGCTGTGAATGTGTTAGACATCACAGAGAAAATGGTGAAATTCCTGGATGTTTTTTTACTGCTGCAGGTGAAGCAACATACGACCGAAGTATAAGAAATTTTGTTAATATTATGAAAGATAAAGTATAACTTATATTAACAATTATTAAATAAAGTAAATGTTTTAAAAAATGTTATGTTGACACTCAAAAATGTTTGATATACGATTTTTAATGCACAGAGCTGAAAAATTAGTATGCAAAAGTTTATACAACAAGTTAGATAAGGAAATAAAACTATGGCAACAGGCAATAGACAAAGAATCAGAGTATGTTTAAAAGCATTTGATCATAAGTTAATTGATGTTTCTGCAGAAAAAATTGTTGAAACAGCAAAGAGAACAGATGCAAAAGTAGCAGGACCTATTCCTCTACCAACAAAAAGAAGAATTTATTGTGTATTAAGATCTCCTCACGTTGATAAAAAATCTCGTGAACACTTTGAATTAAGAACACACAAAAGAATCATCGATATCTATGAAGCTACTCAACAAACAACAGAAGAATTGAGCAGATTAGATTTACCGGCTGGTGTTGATATCGAAGTAAAATTATAATTTGAATAAGCCTTAATTTTTTTATTAGGGCTTATATCAAGTAAGAAATTAATAACAGACTTATGCTTTACGCAATAATGTGAACTACGGCTCTAAATAGTTTAGAGGGTAGCAATCGCAAGAAGAACCCTTGAAGGGGAAGAAAGGAAGAAATCATGACACTAGGAGTGATAGGTGAAAAACTTGGAATGACTCAAATTTTTGATGAAAACGGTTTAGCAATTCCTGTAACTGTAATCAAAGTATCAAAAATGGTAGTTACTCAAGTGAAAACAGAAGAAACAGACGGATATAATGCTATTCAAGTTGGTACTATTTCTGCAAAAGAAAAACACTTAACAAAAGCACAAATCGGTCACTTAAAGAAAAATAATGTAGAAAATTTAAGACATTTACAAGAATTCAGAGTTGATAATCCTCAAGATTATACTGTAGGTCAAGAAATCGAATTATCTGTATTATCAGATGTAGAAAAAGTTGACGTAACAGGAACTTCAATTGGTAAAGGTTTCCAAGGTACAGTAAAAAGATGGAACTTCTCTAGAGGACCAATGGGTCACGGTTCAAAAAATCACAGAGAACCTGGTTCAATCGGTGCAGGTACTACTCCAAGCCGTGTAATTAAAGGTAAGAGAATGGCAGGAAATATGGGTAATGAAAGAGTTACCGTTAAAAAATTAAAACTTGTTAAAGTTGATAGTGAAAAACAACTTGTTTTAGTTAAAGGTGCTGTTCCTGGTCCTGAAGGTAAATTGGTTACTATAAAACCTTCAATTACAAAATGGAACTAATTAGATAAACATACAATATAAAGGGTATAAAAATGTCAAAAGAAATATTAAGTACAAAAGGTGAAA
>CACZSH010000076.1 GCA_902783785.1 uncultured bacterium
AATTATTGCTATTATTCTTGTAAGTGATATTATACGAAGTTAATTTTGAATAAAAAACAGCCTTAAACTCAATATTTAAAGCTGTTTTATAAATATGAAGTTTTGTAACTCTACCTTTATCCGCTTCTTAACATTTTATTGTACAGGTTTTGCTATTTATGCAACGACATTTATTTGTTGAATCGATATCTAAAAAAGCTTAATTTTTTATTTTCTGTTTAGTGTTGATAAATTTATTATTGCTATCTTAAATTAATGGAATTTTCGTGTTTGCTTATTAAGTGTATAAATTCCTTAACCAAAGCTTCATTCCATTTTTTACCGGAATCAGCTTTAATAATTTCCAACGCTTCATCCTTTGACATTTCTTCTCTATAAGCACGTTTTTCTGTCATAGCAAAATAAGCATCTGTTATAAGAATTATTTGTGAAACAAGTGGTATTTCAGGACCTTTTATTTTATTTGGGTAACCTGTACCATCCCAATTTTCATGGTGTTTTTCAATAATAGGGATAACATCTTGTATATCTGAAATTGGTTCCAAAATCTTTCGTGCTGCAATAACAGGATGTTCTTTTATATGTTGTAAATCTTCTTCTGATAATGGTTCTGTTTTTTGCAATAATTCCTTAGGTAGCATTAAATTTCCAATATCATACAAAAGCATTGCTATTTTTAAATTATCTAACTCTTCAGGAGACAATTCAAAATGCTTTGCCAACATTGTTGCTATTAAAAGTTTAGACTTTGTTGAACCATTATTATGCTGAGGGTTGTATGTTTTAGCAAGCATATCAGCAACGGTATACAACATTTCTTTTGGAGTATTTGTATCAACCGTTGTTGTTTTAAGTTTTTCACATAATTCTTTAGAAAAACTTTCTTCAACAGGAACTCGTTGTTTTGATAAAATATCAATAAAGGCATCAATAGCACGCTCTTGCCATGAAGATTGATTATTTGTCTTAGCAAGCGTAACTTGGTTTCTACCATTTCTTTTTGATTGATACATAGCTTGATCGGTTAATTCAAGAAGTTCTTCAATATTATCAGATTGTTCCAAAAATGTTGCGACACCTAAACTTGCTGTAATTTTACCAACAATTTCAATAGGCGAATCCTCAATAGCTTTTCTAATTCTTTCTGCGGCTTTCATACCCCCAACAGAATCAATACCTGGCAATAAAATATTAAATTCTTCCCCACCCATTCGGACAGGAACATCTATAGAACGAGCATTTTGTTTTAAAACTTTTGATATTTGTTGAATAGCTAAATCTCCTAATGAGTGACCAAATTTATCATTTATATGTTTTAAATGGTCTAAATCTATACCAATAATTGTAAATGGCTGATGTTGACGTTTTGCACGAGTAACTTCTTTATCCAAACACTCTTGAAAATATCTTCTGTTATATAAACCAGTCAATGCATCGGTTACAGCTTGATCTTTTACGACTTGGAATAAATTTACAATTGTAAGAGCTAATTCAATTTGTCGAGCAAATAATTTTAAGAAATCTAATTCACCTTCTGTCAAATCTTCTCTATATGACAGAACGCATAATACACCAAAATCTTTATTTATTGTTTTTAAAGGAAGAACAATAAAAGAACGGCATTTTGCATTTGATAAAATACTTTCCATAACATCTTCTTTAAGATTTGGTAATACAGATTCCAAACCGTCACGAAGATTTTTACTGTGAGTAATATCGTTTTTAGCTAACGCCTTCCATATTAATTTATTTTTATCATAAGCTAATCTATTAGATTGAAGATATTCTTTGAATAAACTTGATATTTTTTGAGAGGCTTCGTCTTCAGACATTGCTATGATTTCTGCATAATCACCTTGTTCATCCGATTCTTTTTGTATAATTACACAACTTAAATAATTCAATTCTGTTTGTAAAGATTTAACAGTAGTTTTTAGAACACTGGAAATTGGTTTAGCAGAGTTCATCATATCCCAAATATGTTGCAACGTTAACATACGTTGGTTTGCAATATTTAATTCATATGTTCTTTCTTCTATTTCTTTTTCAAGCTCAGCGTTACGTTCATATATTTCTAAAAAATCTTTTTTACCGGTATATAAATTATTTTCAACTTCCGTAATTTGTTTAGTAAAGTTCTTTATCTTGCTAAAAAAATTTTTCATTAAATAAACCCTCAAAATCTTGCAATAATTATACAACATGTTTTCTACATAGTAAATATGGACTTTTAAAAATTTATCATTAAATAAAAAGTACATTAAATGTATGGTCTAATAAAACTAAATAAATGTGATAATAAGATTAGATATGTTTAAATTGGGGAGAAGTTTAACGTATGATACCAAAGATTGGGCCAAGACAATACCCGATAAGTAAACCACAGGTAAATAATGAGGAAGATTCAAAAGCTAAACAAACTTCAGCTCAAACACAAGAAGATAGCGAAAATCTTCAACAAAGTAAAGGTTTAGTCTACGCGGAAGAAGGTAGAAATCAAACTCAACTTCCAACGGGCGAACAAACCCGTTCAAATCTTGTGCAAACATCTAAACCACAAGTCCAAGGCGAGTACGTTCAAAAAGATGAAGAAGAAGAGTACCATAAGGTAACAAATCATAATGGTTTGTGTAAAACGAACACTCCGATAAACCAACGCAGTACTAAAATTAATATTGCACAAATTTTAAAAGATTTTAAAAATACAGCTGTTGCTATTGCAACACCGGAAGATTTAATGGACGAAGTTGACGGATATATCGACTTAATAAAAAAACAAGTTGCAAAAGAAAAACCAAATGTAAAGTTAATTCAATCTAATCTAAAAAATGCAGGCGGATTACTTGATAAATATATTTCAGAAACATTAAATAAAGATTCAAAAGTTGTTCAAAATTGGGTTGAAGCCGTATTCTTACAAGATGTAAATTACAAATACGATGATGAAGAAATTAATGTAGATTTTCTTGTAAACTTCCCTGAAAATAAAAAGGAAGAAAAAGCAAAAGAAGCAGAAAATACCCAAGTACAAACCCAAACTCAAGTTGTTGAAGATAAAGACAAAGATTTAAAGGAACGTTTTATAAAAGCTAAAAAAGAAGGTTCTATAGAACAATTCAGAGAAGCATTAACTCTTACTGACAAAGCTGAAGATAAAGAAATTAAACCTAAAATAACCTTTGAAATGGGTAAAATTTATGACAAACAAGATAAATTACCGGAAGCCTTAATTTGTTATCAACAAACATTAGAAAATTCAAAAGATAATAATTTAAAATTCCAAACTCACTATTCAATGGCAAAAATATATGATGATGTTAATGAATTTGAACCTGCACTTGATCATTATTTTATCGCAATAGGTTATGCGGGAGAAGCAGAAAATGATGAAGCTCAATCAACATTTTTAACAAAAGTTGGAAACCTTTTTGCAGATAAATATGATAAAAAAGCTTTTGATTTTTATTCAGAAGCCGAAACTGTTGCTAATCACTCTGATAAACCAAAAGTAAAAGGTTATGTATCTAGTAACAGAGCAAATGCTTATGATAAATTTAATATGCCGAAAGAAGCATTAAAATATTATTCTGATGCAATACAAAATTATTCACAAACAAACTCAACTGATAAAATAGCACTAAATTACAAACGTGCAGGCGAATTAATGTCAGATTATAAGAAAAAAGATAAAGCAAAATCTTTGTTGCAAAAAGCAATGTCTTACGCTATAAAACTTGATGATAAAGAAATGATGAAAGAAATTAATAAAGAATTAATCATCAACATGTAATCAGTTATCTTTAATATTATTTTTTACATTTATAAACGCAAACATTAAACCTTGTGATAAAAGTAAAATGCATTGATGAACTGTAGCAATACCCAGAGCTACTGACTTATCAATACCAAAAATACCGAGAGCTAAAATATATGCATATTGATAAGCACCTACAAATACACTTGCAGAAGGTATCATTGTTGAAAATGATATTAAACTTATTACAAACAATGCAGATGCAAATCCTAAATTTAATCCAAAACTGTTTATTATCAAAAATGCAACATAACATTCTATTAACCATGGAATCGCTGTTTGTATAAACGTAAGAACTGTATATTTTATACTACTCAAAACCATAAAACCATTAATAAAAGTATTCAAATGAATATTTAATCCTTTTACTAATCCTATTAAAGGTTTATTTATTTTATTAGGTAATTTTAGTAAAAATTTAATTAAATTTTCGCAAATCCAGTCTAGTTTATTAAATTTAAAAATTAACCAAAAAGTAATTAAAGATCCAAAAAATAATGTACCAATTGAATACGTTAAATTTATTATCCATTGTTGTTTACAATACATTAGTACCGCAAATAACAATATACAAAATACACAAATACCGTCAAAAGTTCTTTCAATAAGTATAGAACCTAATATTTTCATTTTTTTTTCTTCTTTATCAGAACCTAATTTATAAGCTCTATACAAATCTCCACCTCTTGCAGGTAAAAATATATTCAAAAAACATCCTGTAATAAAGTTTTCACTTAATTCCAGCAATTTATATTTTTTATCGTTCAATAAAATTGTTTTAAACCTAAATCCTCTTAAATACATTCCAATAATATAGAGAAAAACTATCAAAAACAGGTTTTTAATTTTAAAAATTTTAAAGGTATTAACAAAAACTTGAAAATCAATCTTGTAAAAAATGAGAACAAGAAAAATAAAAGTAATTAATAACGCAAAAAATTTCTTTTTATTCATAAGTAAACTTTATCATACTTAATAAGGTTTGTTAATAAGTGAATTGTGAGCACTCATTTCAATTTCATCATCAAGCGGTAAAATGCTATCAATATTTAATGCAAGTTTCAATAAATAATCTGTAAAATGAGGATTCTTAGGCAAAAAGGAGCCATGTAAATAAGTTCCAAATACATTTTTAAATCTCGCACCTTCTGTCAAATCTTCTCCATTATTACCATTTCCAACAATAATTTTAGAAAGAGGTTTTGTTTCACCGGTTAAATAAGTTCTACCTGAATGATTTTCAAAACCAACAAGCGTTTCAGGAGTTATAAAATCTGTTTTTGCTGTAACATTACCAATAAATCTTTTTTTACCACCAACAGTATAAGCACTTAAAAGACTAATTCCAATAAGCTTTTCACCTTTAATCGGTTGAAAATAATCAGCCAAAAGTTGAAACCCTCCACAAATAGCAAGGAATACTTTGTTTTCATCTCTTTTTTGCAACAAAAACTCTTTATGCTTTTGTAATTCGAATGAAACATCAATCTGCTGACGATCCTGTCCCCCTCCTATAAAATAAATATCCGCTTCTGGAACACTTTCATTCACATTCACATCTTTTAAAATAACTTCAATGCCTCTGTTTTCCGCACGATATTTCAATGCTTTTATATTACCAATATCACCATATAAATTTAGTAACTTTGGATATAAATGACAAATTGTAAGTTTCTTTCCTTCTTTTTCCATAGTTAAAGTATAGCAAAAATCATGCTTTTAGGCATGGTTTTTGAAAAATTTAATAAAATATTTCATTTTATAACAAATTTATAAAAAAAATATAAACTCTAAAACACATAATTTACAAGGGTTTTAAACAAAACAAACCGTAAAAGTGTTAATTTTACTTAATACTGTTGCAATAATTTGTGTATCTCCTATAATATAGCATGTACGATATAAGAAAGGGGAAATTCAAATGAACAAAGAAGAATTAGTACAAGAAATCGCTAAATCAGCAAAAGTTACTCAAAAAGATGCTAACGAAGTTTTAGGTGCTTTAATTGATACAATCCAAAAAACAGTTGCTAAAGGTAAA
>CACZSH010000077.1 GCA_902783785.1 uncultured bacterium
CCTTCTCTGATAGCTGCTCTTAATGTGTTACGGCCAATTCTTCCAAAGCCGTTAATTGCTACGTTTACCATAATTTTCTCCTTCTCTAAAAGTACAATGTACGTATTATTTATACTACAAACATTTTTTATGTTCAACCTTTATTTTATTTTTATTTTGTATTCAAAAATAAAACTGCCTAAAAAGGTAATTTTATTTTATAATGCTTGAAGTGCTGCAATTTTCATGTCTTTTACATCCGGATATTCCCCTGTCCAGATTTCTAATGCTTTTGCTCCTTGATATATTAACATATCAAGTCCATTTACTGTTCTTAGTCCAAGCTTTTCTGCTTCTTCAAGAAGTGCTGTTTTGATTGGGTTATAGATTACATCATATACTAATGTGTCTTTATTCATTGTTGATAAAACTTCCGTTGAAATGGGCAATTCATTCATAGCTTTGCTTCTCATTCCTATTGGTGTTGTATTTATTAATATATCTGTTTTTTCTAATTCTTTTAATACTTGTATTTGATATACATTTATTTGTACTTCGGGAAAGTGCTTTCTAAAATAACTAATAGTAGCTGATGAATTTATTATATTACGTGTGTAGTAGTCAATTTGTTTTATCCCTAATTCTGCAATTCCAATAGTAACAGCTCTTGCTGCTCCACCTGTTCCTAAAATTGATGCTTTTTTCCCTTTTAAGCTAAAGTCATTTGGTATAGCTTTTTGGAATCCTAAAACATCGGTGTTGTATCCGTGAAAAGATTTATCTTTTTTATCGATTTTGATTGTGTTTGCACAGCCTGCAATATCTGCATATTTATCAACAGATTCTAAAAATAATGAAATTGGTACCTTTAATGGGATTGTTACATTAAACCCATCATAATCATTTGTTTTTAAGTATTTAATTCTGTTTATCAAATCTTCAGGTGGCGTTTCAAGAATTTCGTATGAACCATCTAAATTAAGACTTTTTAGACCTGCTTTTTGTATTACGCCAGATATTGAATGAGATAGAGGATACCCTATTAAACCTAATTTATACATTTTCATCTTCCTTAACTTCTTTTTTGTAGCCGCAAGTTTTATTTGAACATTCTATTGTAGTTCCTTTTTTTAGAACTTTTTTTACTAACAGAGATTTACAATCCGGACATTCTTCGCCTGTTGGTTCATTCCATAGTACAAAGTCGCAATCCGGATATTTGTTGCATCCATAGAAAAATTTGCCGTATTTCGATTTTCTTTGTACAATTTCTCCTCCACATTTTGGGCATTTTACACCTGTTGTTTTTATTATGCGTTTTCTATTTTTACATTCTGCATTTGTACATTCCATATATTTGCCATATGGACCGACTTTAAATATCATATCAGAACCGCATTTTTCACATTTTTCTTCGCAAACTTCGGGTTCAGATGCAGCTTCTTCTTTTGTTGTTTTTAGAGGCATCATTGTTTTACATTCAGGATAACCGGAACAACCTAAGAATTGAGAACCAAATCTGCTTGTTCTAACTACCATTTTCTTTCCGCAGTTTGGACAAATAACATCTGTTTCGATACTTATTTGTTCCATATTTTTTTCAGCGTCATGTACTGTTTTTATAAAATCAGTATAGAATTCCTTTAATACATTATTCCAAATGAGTTTATTTTCAGCTATTTCATCCAGTTTATTTTCTAAACCTGCAGTAAATTGGTAATCCATTTCTTTTGCAAAGTGTTTAACAAGTTGTTTTGAAATTGTTCTTCCTAAAATCGTCGGAACAAGTGCTTTCTCAACTTTTTCAACATAACCTTTTGTTTGAATTTTGGTAATAATTGGAGCATATGTTGACGGTCTTCCTATGCCGTATTCTTCAAGAGATTTTACAAGACTTGCTTCAGAAAATCTTGGAGGTGGCTGAGTGAAGTGTTGTTTTGGTATAACTTCATTGCATTTTAGTTCATCATTTCTTTCGAGTTTTGGTATAGATTTAGCTTTTTCATCGTCATCTTCGTTATATAATTTTAGAAATCCATCAAAGACAATATGACTTGTTGATGCTTTTAGTCCATAATCTCCTGCGTTTATTGTTATCGATGTATTTGAAACTGTTGCATTTTGCATCTGTGATGACATAAATCTGTTCCAAATTAATTTATATAGCCTATATTGTTCTGATGATAAGTATTGTTTTATAGATTCTGGAGTTTTATCGGGATATGATGGTCTTATAGCTTCGTGTGCGTCTTGAACATTCTTTTTACCTGTTTTTACATAATTGTTAGGTATTTCAGGATAATATTTTTCACCATAATTTTCTATAATAAAATTCTTTGAGGCTTCAACTGCGTCATCTGAAATTCTAACACTATCTGTTCTCATATATGTGATAAGTCCGACAGCACCGTCTGAACCAAGTTCAATACCTTCATATAAATTTTGTGCAATTTGCATTGTTTTTGCAACGCCATAACCTAATTTTGAAGAGGCTTCTCTTTGAAGTGTTGATGTTATAAAAGGTGGTGAGGGTTTTCTTTGAGTTTCTCGTGTTGTGATTTTAGAAACGCTATATTTTGTATTTTTATCTTTTAGAACTTCAACAATTTTATTAGCTTCTTCTTCGTTATTTATTTCAATTTTTTTATCTTTATATGTATTGAGTTCGGCCTCGAATTTACTGTTATCCTTACTTAAAATTGATGAAATAGTCCAGTATTCAACAGGAATAAATGCTTCTATTTCATCCTCTCTTTCGCAAATCATTCGTAATGCGACAGATTGAACTCTTCCTGCTGAAAGATGGTTGTTACGTAATTTTTTCCATAAAACAGGACTAATTTTATACCCAACAAGTCTGTCTAAAATTTGTCTTGTTTGTTGGGCTTTTACTCTATCCATATCAATATCACGTGAATGCTCAACGGCATACTTAACAGCTTTTGGAGTTATTTCGTTGAATTCAATCCTAAAAACTTTTTCATCACTTATATCAAGAACTTGTCTTACATGCCAAGCAATAGCTTCTCCTTCACGGTCTGGGTCGGAAGCAAGATAAACTTTTTCACATTTTTTTGCAATATCATTTAACTTGTCGACAACTTTTTTCTTTTCTGGGATTATCACGTAATCTGGTTCAAAGTCATGTTGTATGTCAAAACCAAGGACATTCTTTCTAAAATCTCTAATATGACCATAACTAGCTTCAATGTGGTAATTCTCCCCTAAAATTTTCTTTATAGTTTTAGATTTTGCAGGTGATTCCACTATTACTAAAGCTGATTCTTTTCTTTTACTTTTAGTAGTTTTATTTGTTACTTTTGTTTTATTATTATCTTCTTTTTTGACTGCTGTTTTTACCATAATCCATTTTAACAGACTGTGTATCTGTCTCCCTCAACTTGATTTATTATGCCTTTTAACTCTAACATTGTCAAGAACGTTAATAATTCATCTGTATTAATTTTTGTTTTATTTTGTATCGTATCAAAAGCGATTGGTTCAATTTGTAGTAGATTTATTATAATTTGTTCTTCATCGCTTAAATATTTAAATTTATCATTTTGCGTGTTAATTTCTGTTTTAATTTCCCAATTTAGAGCTTCAAGTACATCATTTGATTCTGTTATCATTGTTGCTCCGCTTTTTAAAAGTTTATATATTCCCTCTGTATTAGGGTTTGTTATATTACCTGGTATACACATTAGTTCTCTGCCTTGTTCAAGAGTAAGATTTGCACTAATTAAGGCTCCGCTTTTTATTGCTGCTTCAACTACAATTGTTCCGAAAGAAAGTCCTGTTACAATTCTATTTCTTTGCGGAAATCTAAATGATAGAGGTCTGAAAGTTGGATAATATTCTGTAAATATTAGCCCATTATTGTTTTCAATTTGCGCATAAAGTTCTTTATTTTGGCTCGGATAAATGTAGTCGGTACCGCTTGCAATTACTCCAATTGTTTTTAAATTGTTTTCTATGGCTAATTTGTGAGCGGCTGTATCTATACCCAGCGCTAATCCTGATACAATGCAAATATCAGTATTTCTAAACCCGTCAATAATTTTTTTTAAAGATTGTTTCCCGTTACTGCTTGCTTTTCTTGAACCTACAACAGCAATAGTTTTTTCAAAATTACAACAATCCAAATTTCCTTTATAATATAAAATTATTGGAGGATTATTTATTTCTTTTAGTAATTTTGGGTATTTATTGTTTTCTAGTGTTAGATAGTTTATATCTCTTGAGGTTACCTCAAATAGGCACTTGTCCGGATCAGTTTTGTCTCTTAGCTTTAAAAATTTTTCTGCAAATTTTACGGAAATATTTTCTATATTTTTTAGATCACATAAATTGCAGTTGTAAGCTTTTTCAATATCATAATTATAGTATTTGAATAGTTTTTCGACAGATGAACCGCCAATTTCTTCCATTGATGAAAATGCTATCCAATACTTATCTTTCATTAATCATTTCCTCAACTTTTGATATGATTTTTTTTGTATTATCTATTTCTTCCTGTGGTATGTCGTGTTCTATGTATTCGTTGAAATATTCCAGTGCGTCTTCGTAGTCTTTTCTTGCTAAAAATAAAATTCCAAGTTTTTTGTATGCTGGGTGAAAATTTTCATTAATGGTAAGCGTTTTTAGATAATTCGATATAGCTTTATCAATTTCATCATTGGCTTCGTATGCTTGCCCTAAATAATAGTATATTAATGCATTATTTTGTTTGTATTCCAAAACACTTTCAAAGTTTGCAATTGCGGATGACCAGTCGCCCATATCAAAATATACTTTTGCTAAATCATAATATGCATCATAATTTTCAGGTTGAGCGTCGAGAACTTTATCAAGTTCGTCAATTGCTAAGTCAAGTCTTGCATCTTCCATATATATTCTTGCAAGATAGTGTGGTATTACAACATCATTTGGAAGGTAACCTTCCCCTGTGAGTAGAATATCTATTGCAAGTTCTAACTCTTGTCTTTTATAATATAAATCAGCTAAATTGATATATGTTTGAGCAAATGTTGGATTTAATTTTAGAGAGTTTACAAAATTTTCTTCCGCTTCTTCTTGTTTACCTAGATTTGCATATGCAACACCGATATTGTTTAATATTTCTGCTCTATTTTCTCCATGAGTTTCAAGTAAATCTCTGAAAGCATCAATAGCTTCTTCAAAGTTACCTTTTTTCATAAGTTCAACTGCATTACTAATTTTTTCGGTCATTATTTTTTAAAATCCTTATTTGTTTGAATATCTCGTATAACCGTTCTTGTATTACCTTCGGCATAGAATGTTTTTGGTTTTAATACCAGTTTAATTTTATCAGCGTATATGGTTTTCAGTTCTTGGCTAATACTAGAACGTCCTGTAAAGTAAACTTCATTAAATTTTTTAGTTTCTTTATCAGGATAAACTGTCATCTTTGGTCCATTAGCATAGTAGTCTTCATACCATACTTGGACGTTTCCGCTGCCAGAAAAAATATTTGTTTTCTTATCAAAATGTTGATAGTTTCCTTTTATTAGTAAATCTGTTCCATCATCATTTATCATATGTGACATTGTATGACCTTCTGAAATTAATTGTTCTTTTTCTGCATCGTAAATAAAATGATCTGCTTCTGCATTATGCTTTTCTTGTTTAATTTTTGCATTGCCGTATAGATCAATTCTTTTTAAATCGCCTGATTTATTTGTTCTTATTACAGCTTTATTTGAAAAAGTATTTAAGTCGTTGTATTTTATTGAAACATTCCCTGTTGCTGTCATTATATTAGTTTTTGTATCATATTCTTGTGTATCTGACATGATAACTGCGATTGGATCTTCTCCATCTAATACAGTTGATTGAGCATCTCCTATTGCTTTTACAACTTTTGAAACAAGTGATAATTTTAAAATATTTGCTTTAACTTCTCTTTTTTTGTTTTCTTGTAACTCGAAAGCATAAGGTTTATCATAAAAAGTTACTGTATCAAGAGTCTTCCCGTTTTTTACCTCTACGTCAGCTTTTTCACCTAGAACTTTAACGTTATCCAATGTAACTTCAACATTACCTTCAAACTTTATTTTATTTTCTGCTTCATCAAAGCTTTGAGTATCTGAATCAATAATTAAGTCAGAAGCTATAACTCCAAATGTTACTAAAAATATTGCAGCAATTGCTATAATTATTTTATATTTCTTTTTCATTTATTCTCCTTGTCTTTTTTATGATTTTTGTCATAAATTTTACTTTGAGTTTTACCTACAAGTTTGAAGTGGGTGTAATCAGAACTAATAATTACTTTTTCGCCATTGGATATAAGTTCATTATTTCTATTTATTATTACATTACCTTCTCCAATAATATCTTTGTCTGTACCTTGCCATACCAATTTGTCGCATTTTAGTGTTGTATTATCGTGTATAGCTATAAATACATCCTGTGTGAGTGTAATTGTATTTAATTCTTCGTTATATGAGCCGGATTGTGCTTCATAGCTCATTGCGACTTCGTTTTCTTTATAGAAGTTTCCAATGGTTCTGTTAAGCATTGCTACTTTATGTTCGCTATCATATTGCCCAGTTTCACCGTATATTTCCCAATATTTTACGCCTTCTCTTGTTTCTGTCAATATTATGTCATTAACAGTTAGTTCCTGACTGTTTTCTTTATTCTTAAGTGAATTTCTATTAAGTCCATTTGTAAGAACTGCTGCATACAAAAAAGCCCATGCTAATATACTGATTAAAATTAAACCAGCCAAAATATATATTTTAGTTGTTTTAGAAAAATTCCCCCATCTCATACATTAGATTTTATCATGAATTATTAGTTTTATTAAATATATTTTATTTTGTTAAGTTTATAATCCATGTTTTTCTATTTGTTTTATAATAGTTCTATTATTGGAGGATTATTTTATGACATTAAGATGTGATTTGGGTGAACTTGTTACGGCAATGGTTACACCTATGAATCAAGATGGTACTGTTAATTATGATAAAGTTGAAGAATTAGCTAAGTATTTGATTGATAATAATACAGATGCAATAGTTGTAGCAGGAACCACCGGCGAGTCTCCTACTTTGGAGCATGATGAAGAATTGGAAATATTGAGTTCAGTTAAAAGGGCAGTTGTGAAAAGAGCTAAAATTATTATGAATGCCGGTTCAAATTCTACTGAGTATGCTGTTAAATATGCAAAATATGCTGAAAAAGAAGATGTAGATGGTATTCTATCTGTTGTTCCTTATTATAACAAACCTTCACAAGATGGATTGTATGCTCATTTTTCTGCAATAGCTGATTCGGTTTCAATCCCTGTTATTTTATATAATATCCCGTCAAGAACAGGCATAAATTTACTACCAAAAACAATAAAAAGACTTTATGATAATCACAAAAATATTGTTGGTGTTAAGCAAAGCTGCGGTGATTTAGATTTGATTTCAGAAATAAAGATGTTAACAGGTGATGATTTTGCTATATATTCTGGAGATGATTCTTTGACATTACCTATGCTTGCATTAGGTGCGCATGGCGTTGTTTCTGTAGCTTCTCACTTGTATGGTCCGGAATTAAAACGTATGATTACTTTATTTAAATCAGGTGATATTAAAGGCTCAAGAGAAATTCATGAAAATCTTTTTTCAAAAATGAAAAAATTATTTATGGCGCCAAATCCTGTTCCTGTGAAAGCAGCTTTACAAAAAAGAGGTTTGATTAAAGATTATGTAAGAAAACCTCTTGTTGTATTGAATGATGATGAAAAAAATGAGTTATTTTCTGTTGTTCAATAATTAATGTTAACTATTTGATTTAAGTTAATTGTCTATTTTAATTTTAATATTTTTGTTATAATTTAAAAAATGATTAAAAGGGATATGTAATATGAAGAATAAAATTTTACTTTTTTGGTTAATTATAGTTTTAGTATTGGTTTCTTTATTTATTATTTGGAGAAAACCTACTAAACTTGGTTTGGATTTAGTTGGAGGCTCAAGATTGTTGCTTGAAGCTCAAACTTCAGCAAATGTTGCAAAAATTACACCTGATATGATGGATTCTTTGCAATTTGCTATTGAAAATCGTGTAAATAAGTTAGGTGTTGCGGAAACTGTAGTTCAAAAGCAAGGTGAAAACAGACTTGTTGTTGAAATTCCTGCAGTAAAAGATTTAAAACAAGCAAAGAAATTCCTTGGTGAAACAGCCGAACTCGCATTTAAACGTGAAGTAACAAAAGGTAGCAGACAAACATGGGAAGATACAGGTTTAACCGGTAATGATTTAAATCGTGCCACTTTGAGTACAAGTACTAATGGACAATGGGTTGTAGATTTAGAATTTAATGATAAAGGTACAAAGAAATTTGCTACTTTGACACAACAACTTGTTGGGCAGCCAATGGCAATATTCTTTAATGGTGAATTAACTTCTGCTCCTGTCATCAGAGAGCCGATTTTAGGTGGTCGTGCTCAAATATCAGGCGGAGATAACGGTTTTGCTTATGAAGAAGCTAAAGAAATGGTTGATTTATTGAATGCAGGTGCTTTACCTGTTCCTGCAAAAATTATTGAAGAAAATACTGTTGGTGCAACTTTAGGTGCTGATAGTGTTGAAAAATCTAAAATTGCGGGTATGATTGGTTTAGGCCTTGTAATGTTATTTATGATTCTTTACTATCGTGTTCCTGGTATCATTGCTGATATTGCACTGGTTATATACAGTTTAATACTATTTGCTATATTCAAACAAGTTCCTGTTACTTTAACTCTTGCAGGAATTGCAGGTTTTATTTTGAGTATTGGTATGGCTGTTGATGCTAACATTCTGATTTTTGAAAGAACAAAAGAAGAGTTAAGGGCCGGTAGAACATTGTTTACTGCTATTAATGCAGGATTTGACAGAGCGTTTACAAGTATTTTTGACTCTAATATGACAACAATTATTACTTGTACGATACTTTATTTTTTAGGTACAAGTGTTGTTAAAGGATTTGCTTTAACTCTTGCTATTGGGGTTTTAGTTTCTATGTTTAGTGCTATTACTGTTACTAAAAACTTTATGCATTTGATATTTGGTACAGGTGATTTAAAATATCCTGCTTTATTCGGTTTGCGTAAAGATGAAATTGGTAAGGCTTATTCTGCAAGCGAAACAAAAAGAGAAAAAGCAAAATTTGGTGTATTGGATTAGTGAGGATTTAATATATGGAAAATAATAAACATTTAATTCATGTAGTAAAATATAAATTTATATGGTTTTTAGTTTCGGCATTTTTGTTGTTACCAGGTATTTGTGGAATGATATATTTAACTGTTACTTCAGATATCCATGCTCCATTAAAAGTAGGTATTGATTATACTGGTGGTACTGTTTTACAGTATGCGGTTGATAAAAAGGTTGATAGCAGTATGTTAGCATCTTTGAGATCTGCACTTTCTGCTAAAGGTGTTGAAAATGCTTCTTTGCAAATTATAAATGTTAATGAAGCATCTAATTCTAAGACAAAAGATATTATTGCAGTTAGAACTCAATTCTTTGATACTGATAAAGCAAATGATGTTGAAGATAATATTACTTCTGTTATTAAATCTCAGTATCCAAATTCGGAACTTGTTTCTACAAGTTCAATTGGACCTACTTTAGGTAACGAGTTATTTAAAAATGCTTTAATTGCTTTAACTTTGGCATGTATTGGTATTGTTGCTTATTTAACATTTAGATTTCAATTTGATTTTGCGCTTGCTGCAATTTTAGCTTTGATTCATGATGTATTATTTATATTAGGTGTGTTTGCATTGTTGGGTATATTCTTTGGAGTGCAAATTGATGGTTTATTTGTTACCGCATTGCTTACTGTAATCGGATTTTCAGTTCATGATACAATTGTAGTTTTTGATCGTATAAGAGAAAATTTGCGTTATTATGCAAAGAAAATGACCTTTGGTGAAATCGTTGATGCAAGTGTTAATCAAACTTTAGCGAGAAGTATAAATACTTCATTAACTACTTTAATAACGTTGCTTGCTCTATATTTCTTTGGTGGTACTACTACAAAAGATTTTGTATTAGCTATGGCATTAGGTATTCTTATCGGAACATATTCAAGTATTTTCTTTGCAAGTATGCTTGTTGATTGGTGGAGAGAATCACATACTTCAAGAGCATAAATTCTATTGGAGAGGAACTATGAAAAAGTTATTATTGATTATTTGTTTACTGTTTTATGGTTCTGTTTCTTATGCAAGTAGTTGGGTAAATGATACAAAAACTTTGTTTCAATCAAATAGGGCGGTTGTGCTTACTGTAAATTTGCGTAATTTTGCTGCTGTTGATAATGATATGAATGGTATTATCCAAACTGATAGAGGGGATATTAAAGGTGATTTTATTAATTCTATTTCAAGACTGGATGAGTTATCAAAAATGGGGATTAATACAATTCACATTTTGCCTATTAATCCTGTTGGTATTAAGCATGCATATGGTAGCGCAGGCTCTTTGTTTGCTGTAAAGGATTTTACTTCAATCAGCTCTGACTTTAAGTGTCCATCTTCTTCTCTTACAATTGAACTTCAATTTAAAACATTTATTGATGCTTGCCATAAGAGAAATATTCATGTGTTAGTTGAATTGCCTGCTTATGCTTCTTACGATTTATATCTGAAAAAACCGGGATTCTTTCTCAAAAATAGTAACCGTAACAGTATTATTCCAAATAATTCAAAAGATTTACGAGTGTTGAATGCTGGTACAAACTTTAATATTAATTCGGCTGTATATAGCATGTACAAAAAATATATAGATTTATTACTTGCACTTGATGTTGATGGTGTTGTTGTTCAAAACCCAGCTTCTAAGCCTGCAAAATTTTGGTATAATTTGATTTCATCTGCAAAAAATCAAAATAATCAATTTGTATTTATAGCAGAAATGTCACCTTCAGAACATAAATCTGTTGCTAAAGGTCTTCCTTTTGTTAGTTTACATAGAGTACTAAATAGTGGTTTTGATGGGTTCTATTCTAGTTTTAATTCAATTCAAGAATGGAAATTCGCCGATGATTTGTTAAAGCAACTTTCAATAAATCATCGTTATTCCGGTAAACAACCTGAACAAAAATTTGTTATTGGGTCATTTGCTTCATATAATGACATAAGTCCAATATTGGTTAATGATACGTACCTTTCTAAAATGATGATATGGCTAAATGCGACGCTGCCACTTAATCCAATGTACTTGGATGGATTTCAATTTGGTGATGATTATAGCTTCCCTTGGGCAAACTTAAGAGCTTATGATACTCGCACTGATGATGATGTTTATTTTGTTAATAGAGGAAAATTTGATTTGTATAATTTTTCGAGAAGACCTGTAGGTTCGCATAAAGATATTACAAACGAATTTATAAAAGCAAATAAGTTTAAATCTTATATTTACGATAATTTACCTAATGGAAAGTTTACTCCTCTTAAAACTAATGATAAAAAAGTCTTTGCTTATGCT
The DNA here is from genome assembly GCA_902783785.1 of uncultured bacterium. GTDB lineage: Bacteria > Cyanobacteriota > Vampirovibrionia > Gastranaerophilales > Gastranaerophilaceae > UBA791. The sequence goes on from CACZSH010000077.1 coordinate 11,482, forward strand.
ATTTCTGATTTAACAACTAATTACACTATTTTTGTTGTTGGAAATTTTGATTTAGATAATATTCATAATGTTGAGATAAAAGTTCCAAAAATTACACAAAAATTTGCAGTTGATATAATTAGAACTATTGCTGTACCTCAACTTAATAGAAATAAAATATACACTGTTATCGCTCCTGCTGATATACAAATTTTTATGGTTAAAGGTTTTTCAATTAAGTAATTAGTGTGAATAAATTTTAACTGGTTATTGTAAAAAAAATATATTTGATTTATTATTGTCTTATAGATATTAGAAAGAAGGAATATTATGGCAAAACATTGTGAAGTATGCGGTAAAAAAACACTTAAATCTGCAAAGTTAACATTCTCTCATAAACAATTAGTTAATCGTCAAACTCCTAACTTACAAACAATTAGAGTTAATGATAATGGAGTTACACGTAAGATGACAGTTTGTACAGCTTGTTTAAAGGCTAATAAAGTTCAAAAAGCTGTTTAATATTTAATATGGTTTAAGTTTATTTGGTTATAAAAGAGGCTTATATATGCCTCTTTTTGTTTACATATAAAAGAAGAAAGACTTGATATTTTTATATCAAGTCTTTCTTCCATTTTTATTAAAAGTAATTAGCCTTTAATTTGACTCATAACTTCATCAGCAAAGTTTTCGTTACGTTTTTCTAATCCTTCGCCAAGAGTATATCTAACAAATTTAACGATATTAAGTTTGCCTTCGATTAACTGACCTACTGTTTGACTTGGATCTTTTACGAAACCTTGTTCTAATAAACATTTTTGAGCTAAGATTTTGTGTAAACGACCTTCAACAATTTTTTCTCTTATGTTTTCAGGTTTATTAGCTAAATCTTCTTTACCCATTTCAATACGTTTTTCTTCTTCTCTTACTTCTGCAGGAATATCTTCAGGAGATAAGAATTCAGGTGCGCATGATGCGATATGTAAGCATAAATCTTTCATTAAAACATCATCTTTTGCATCTGTTTGAAGTAAAACACCAATTTTACCGTTGTGGATGTATGATGCTATATTACCTTCAAATCTTTCAAATCTTCTGAATGTGATCTTTTCACCGATTGAAGCTATTTTTTCTTTAATAACATCTTCAATTTTCTTGCCGCATTTTTCACAAGTTGAAGCAAGTAAAGCATCAACGTCAGCAGGATTATGTTCTGCAACGTAATCAGCTAAACATTGACAAAGTTCTTTAAATTCATCATTTTTTGCAACGAAGTCAGTTTCGCAGTTAACTTCAACCAATGCACCTGCTTTATCATTAATTGATGAAGCAACTAAACCTTCTGCAGCGATTCTGCCCATTTTCTTTTCAGCAGAAGCAATACCTTTTTGTCTTAAAGCTTCAATAGCTTTTTCCATATCACCATCGCATTCAGTTAAGGCTTTTTTGCAATCCATCATGCCTGCACCGGTTTTTTCACGAAGTTCTTTTACCATTTGTGCTGTTATTGCCATTTTATTTTCTCCTTATTATTCGGCAGTTACAGGTTCAACACCTGCATCTTCCGGTTTAATTTCTTCTAATTTTTTTGTTGTATCTGCTTTTGCTGCTCTTAATTCTTTACCTTCTAATACAGCATCTGCAAGTTTTGATGCAACTAATTTTATTGAACGAATTGCATCGTCATTTCCAGGAATAATATAATCTATATTATCAGGATTTGCGTTTGTATCTGCTAAACAGATAACAGGAATATTTAATTTGTTTGCTTCTTGAATAGCGATTTCTTCTTTAGTTTGGTCAACGATAAAGATTAATTCAGGTAATCCTCTCATTTCTTTTATACCGCCTAAAGTTTTGCTCAATTTTGCAAGTTGTCTGTTCATTTGAGCAATTTCTTTTTTAGGTAATTTTTCAGCGTGACCGCTTTCAATGAAACTTTCGAGTTCTCTTAATTTGTTAACTCTGCCTCTAATTGTTTCAAAGTTTGTTAACATACCACCTAACCATCTTCTGTTAACGTAATATGCGCCAGCTCTTTTTGCTTCTTCAGCTACAACATCAGCAGCTTGTTTTTTTGTACCAACAAATAATACATTTTTACCTTTTGCAGCGTAATCTCTAACAACTTCGTATGCTGCATCAAGTAAGTCTGTTGTTTTACGTAAATCAATTACATAAATACCATTTTTTGCACCATAAATATATGGCTTCATTTTTGGGTTCCATCTTTGTGTTTGGTGTCCAAAGTGTACACCTGCGTCTAAAAGTTCAATCATTGATGCTACCGGCATCTTTCTTCTCCTTATATTAACTGTGTATTGTACTACGGGCTGTGAGACTTCATTCTTTATGAACTAGGGCGTCACCTATCAAGTCTTCACGACCAAGTTTATTATAGTACAAACATATTTTTCAGCAAACACAAGTTAAAGAGTGTTAAGAATATTTTAAGTATCTTGAGCTGCTGTGTTATCTTCTTCTTCTATCTTGGTTTTGTTATTTAATCCCATTTGAGCACTAAAGTTTTCTAAAAATTCTTTTGTTGCCTGTACCGCAATATTAAATTGCTTTTGACTTATTTCTTTCCAATCAGGTTCATTTTTTCTCGTAATTTTCCCTGTTTCTTTTGTTTGTTTAAATGTATCTTGGAAAAGCTGAAGCGTATTTCTTCTTTCTGTAATATTACTATTAAAGTCTTTTGCTAACTCATTTACATTTTTTTCTGTAAAGTCTTCAAAATCTGTATGTATTTTTAAATCAATTGCTTTCCCAAATGTTGTTGTTTCTTCAATATGTTGTGGTTGAGAAACATCTTGTAAAAAATGACAAGCTCTTGCGATATTTTCAATTGCTGTATCAGTATCTTCATCTTCTATTGCATTATCAATTTTATCAATATGGTCTAAATATGCTGCTTTTGCATTATTTTTGCCATTGTAATCCATATAACTTACCGCATTTTTGTTCATTATTTTTCCAAATATGCCAAGTAATCCTTTAGAACCCTGTCTTTCCGTTAAAACTTCTTTTTCAGTATTTTCCTCTTTATCGTGTGAAAGTTTAAAGAACGCATCCTCTTGTGGTCTATCCTTTTCACCAAAATAAAAATGCTTATTCGCTAAAAAACCGACATCATCGTGGTCTGGTTGCTGAACAAAATGTTCTAATTTATCCTTAAACGGTGTAAATTGAGGCATATCTTTGATAGCTGTTTCCATTATTACTCTATGGGTTTCACAGCTCCAACCAAAGTTTATTTGAGGTTTTATTGCGTTAATTTTCATGTTTTATTGTAATTTTACACATTTTTCGACATCATTATAAATCTTGTGAAGAAAATTTATTGACTTAATCATGATATTTGTTACAAAAACTTTACATTTTAAGTATATATTTTACACTTAATTTTTTTCTTCAAATAATTTGTGTGTAATAATGTTGTTGTTATGAGTGATAAGATTGTAGTAAAAGGTGCCAAAGAGAATAATTTAAAGGATGTTTCATTAGAACTTCCTAAAAATGAACTTGTTGTTTTTACCGGTGTCTCTGGTTCCGGTAAGAGTTCTTTGGCTTTTGATACAATTTTTGCAGAAGGACAAAGACGTTATGTAGAAAGTCTTTCTACATATGCTAGACAATTCCTTGGGCAGATGGATAAGCCGAATGTTGAATCGATTGACGGTCTTTCTCCTGCTATTTCTATAGATCAAAAATCTACAAGTAACAATCCTCGTTCTACTGTTGGAACTGTTACTGAAATTTATGATTACTTAAGACTTTTATATGCAAGAGTGGGAACTCCGTATTGTCCTAATTGTGGTAGTGAAATTAAGCCTCAATCAATTGATGAGATTGTTAATGCGGTTATGACTTTACCTATTGGCAGCAAAATACAGGTTATGGCTCCTATTGCAAAAGGTAAAAAAGGTGAATTTCAAAATGTGTTCAGTGAACTTATTCAAGAGGGGTTTGTTAGGGTTAAGGTTGATGGCGAAATTTATAATCTTGATGAAGACGAAATAAAACTTTCTAAGACCCATAAGCATGATATTGATGTTGTTGTAGATAGACTTGTTATAAAAGATACTGTTGTTTCTCGTTTGGCTGACAGTATACAGATTGCACTTAAAAAAGCTGATGGAATTTGCAAGATTGATGTTGTTGGTGAAGATAAAGAAAAAATATTTAGTGAAAAACTTGCTTGCAGTAAATGTAATTTAAGTTTTGAAGAACTTGCACCAAGAATTTTTAGTTTTAACAATCCTTATGGTGCTTGTGAGGCTTGTTCCGGATTGGGTATTGATTATAAACTGGATCCTGATTTAATTGTTCCTGATAAATCAAAATCTCTTGCTGATGGTGCGATTTATCCTTGGAATAAAACATCAAATACATATTATGATGATATGCTCCAATCGGTTTGTAATGCTTTTGGTATAGATTATAATGCTCCATTTGAATCGTTATCTCAAAATGCTAAAGATATTATTTTATACGGTAGTAAAGAACCGATACAGATGACTGTAAAAGATTTTGGTACAAAACGTTACAGAACTCGTTACAGCTATTATGAAGGTGTTATTCCATTTTTGGAAAAGAGATATAATGAGTCTTCTGCAGATTACTGGATTGAAGAAATTCAAAAATATATGGTTATGAAACCTTGCCCATCTTGTAAGGGTGCAAGACTAAAGCCATTTCCTCTCGCTGTTAAAATTAATGGTAAAAATATTTACGAATTTACAAAAATGTCCATTACTGATGAATTTGAATTTATTTCTGATTTGTATTTAGAATTGTCGGAATATCAATTAACTATTGCAAAGCAGATTCTGGACGAAATTAGAGCAAGGTTGAAATTTTTGATTGATGTAGGTTTAAGTTATCTTGATTTAGCAAGAATGGCATCAACATTGTCAGGCGGTGAGGCTCAAAGAATTAGACTTGCAACACAAATAGGAAGCGGTTTATCAGGAGTTTTATATGTTTTAGACGAACCGTCTATAGGTTTACATCAAAAAGATAATGACCAACTGATTAAAACTCTTTTAAAATTAAGAAATTTAGGGAACACTTTAATTGTTGTTGAACATGATGAAGATACCATTAGAAATGCTGATTATATCGTGGATATTGGTCCAAAAGCAGGTCTGGATGGCGGTCATATTGTTGCGCAAGGTAGTGTTGAGGATATTATTAAAGCGGAAAATTCTATTACTGGGCAATATTTAAGCGGCAAAAAATTTATACCAATCCCAAAATCTACAAGAGAGGGTAATGGTGAATTTTTAAGAATAAAAAACGCACATTTGAATAATTTAAAAAATATTGATATTGATATACCTTTGGGTAAAATTGTGGTTTTAACAGGAGTTTCAGGCTCAGGAAAATCAACTCTAATGCAAGATTTGATATTTGAATATGCAAAATATGAATTGAGACACAACAAACCGAAACCTCAAGGCGTTGACTCAATAGAGGGCTTTGAACATATTGATAAAGTTATTGATATTGATCAATCACCTATCGGGCGAACTCCACGTTCTAATCCTGCAACCTATACAGATGTATTTACTCATATCAGAGATTTATTTGCAAAGACTAATGAGGCAAAGATTAGAGGTTACAAGTCAGGTAGATTTAGCTTTAATGTTAAAGGCGGAAGATGTGAGGCCTGCAAAGGTGATGGTGTTTTAAAAATTGAGATGAACTTTTTGTCGGATGTTTATGTAAAATGTGATGTATGTAAGGGTAAACGTTATAACAGAGAAACGTTGGAAGTAAAATATAAAGGTAAAACTATTTCAGATGTCCTTGAAATGTCTGTTAAAGAAGCGTTGGAATTTTTTGACAGTGTTCCTAATATTAAGAGAAAACTTCAAGTCTTGAACGATGTTGGTCTTGATTACATTAAGCTTGGTCAAAGTGCTACTACTCTTTCAGGAGGTGAAGCACAAAGAATTAAATTAGCTTCCGAATTAAATAAGCGTTCTACTGGTAAAACTCTTTACCTAATGGATGAGCCATCTGTTGGTTTGCATTGGAGCGATTTGGATAAACTTATAAAAATTATTCACCAGCTTGCAGATAGTGGAAATACGGTGCTTATTATTGAACATAATTTAGATTTAATTAAAGTTGCTGATTATATAATTGATTTGGGACCTGATGGCGGTTGTAACGGTGGCAATATTGTTGTACAAGGTACTTCGAAACAAGTTTCTGAAAATCACAATTCATATACCGGCAGATACCTGCGTAAACTTTTTGAACAGTAGTAAAGTACATGCTATAATTAGTTCTATGCGTAAGATTTTATTTTATTTGTTGTTATTTAAAAAAGCTGTTTATCTGTTTATATATCCGCTTTTTACAGGAGCTAAATGGTTAAAACCAATAAGGCTTGGTATGGAGAATTATCTGATTTTTCAGCCGGCAAAATTACGTGCACAAAAAGTTGATAAATTCCTTTTAAAAAAATTTATTCCTCAAAGATTTATTACTAAAGATAATGCAAAACTTTATGCTTGGTATTTTCCTCCAAAAGAAAATAAACCTGTAATATTATTTTTCCATGGTCAGGCAGAATCTATTCTTGCTCATCAGAATGTTGCTAAATTATGTTTAGATAATGGCTTAGGTTTGTTTTTATTAAGTTATAGAGGACATTATAAAAGTTGGGGTTTACCTTCTGAACGAGGTGTTTATATTGATGCTCAAACTGCTATTGAAAAACTTAATGAGCTTGGCGTTTGTACTGATAATATCATTCTGTGGGGACATTCATTAGGAACAACAGTTGCGGTTGAAACTGCAAAAAATAATAATGTAAAGGCTCTAATTCTTCAATCGCCTATTAAAGATATAAAATCGGCTGCTATCGATATTTCAAAATTTTATTTTAAAAAAATGCGAATGTATATGCTTAGAACTATAGCCGGGCATCTTATCAGAGGGTGTAAATTTATTCAAAAATTTGATAACGTATCAAAAATTTCTAAAATAAAATCTCCGATATTAATTATGCATTCTAAGGCAGATAAAATAGCTCCATACTACAATTCTATGGCACTTGCCAATGAAAATGAGGCTGCAGAATTATTTTTATCAAAAAAGGGTAATCATTGGCTTAATGAGTGGTGTTTTGATAAAGTTCTTGAATTTATTGGCAAATTATAGTTTTTTATATAAAATACTCTTGTGGAGGCAAATATGGAAGAAAAGAAAAGAATAATGTCAGGTATGCGTCCTACAGGCAGACTGCACTTAGGACACTATTTAGGCGTACTTGATAATTGGAAAAATTTGCAAGATAAATATGATTGTTATTTCTCTGTTGCAGATTGGCATGCTTTAACAACTGGATATGATAAGACAGATGTTTTAAAAGAGAATGTTTTGAATGTTGTTATAGATTGGCTTGCTTGCGGAATTGATCCTGAAAAGGCTACTATATTTGTTCAATCCACTATTCCTGAAATAGCTGAATTAAATGTTTATTTAGGAATGGTTACTCCTCAAAATTGGGTTGAAAGAGATCCGACTTTAAAGGATATGGCGAAAATCCTAAAAAATAAACAAGGTCAAAATTCTCAAATAGGTTTTGGTTTAATGGGCTATCCTGTACTTATGAGTGCTGATATTATGGCGGTTAATGCTCATTATGTCCCTGTAGGTAAAGATCAGGTTGCTCATGTTGAACTTACCAGAGATATGGTCAGACGTTTTAATAATGTTTATAATACTGATTATTTTGTCGAACCTCAACCGTTACTAAATACTTGTTCCCTTATTTGTGGTGTTGATGGTCAAAAAATGGGTAAATCATTTAATAATGATATTAAAATATCTGATGATGACACAACAACACAAAAACGTATTATGCAATGTATAACAGATCGTTCAAGAGTTCGTAAAGATGATTTAGGACATCCTGACAAGTGTGAAGTTGCATTTAAATATTGGCAGATATTTGGAAATGAAAATGAAATTTCAAATGTATGTTCTGAGTGTTCTGCAGGACAACGAGGATGTGCCGATTGTAAACGACAATTAGCAGCTAAAATTAATGAACGATTTAAAGAAATTCGTGAAAGAAGAGTTTATTATGAAAATAATATATCTGAAGTAAAGGATATATTGTCTGCCGGTACAGAAAAAGCAAGAAATGTTTCTAAAAAAGTTCTTAGTGATGTTCGTAGTATTATCGGAATGTATTAAATTTTGATGTCTATTGTATAAAAAAGGAGATGATTTTTATCATCTCCTTTTTGTTAGTATGAATTTGATTTTCGCATTAAATCAGATAGTTTTACAGCTTTATTTCTTATAGAAATTTCAGGCTTAGTAACAGTCTCTTCTGATTTGCCTTCTAAATTAAATCTTGATAATCCAATTTTCATGGTATCTTCATCTTTTATGCCAAATGCATCCTTGAATATTGCTAAAAATCCCATTTACTGTCCCTCCTTCATTGTTAGTATAAGGCTTGAAATGATTTAATTTATCGTGCGTTTGTATTATTTTTGTTGTGATAAGGATATTATGCTTCATGGTATAATTTTTTGTATGGATGATTTAAATGAAAATTTGAGTTTAGTTTTTGAACTTTGTAATAAAGATTATGATACAGAGTTGATATTTAGTATTTTGAAATCAGGTACTATAATTGAAAAACAATCTGCTGTTTTGAATTTGGATGAAATTCGTTCAAATTCGGATGCTGGAATACTTATGGAAAATCTTACCGGAATTGATGGAAAAGTTCGTCAGGCAGTTGCTTACAAAATTTTTCAGCTAATTCCAAAATATAAAAACTTTTTTTATGATGCTGAATTTTATGATATTTTTGCTAAATAAATTATAGATATTGATTCTAATGTCTGCAGATTGGTAATTGATTCTATTCAATTTTTAAAAGATGATAAAAATTTTTCCGTTTATATTGCAAATAAAATGAAAAATATTATTTTTGATTCTTTGAGTGAACTTTCAAAAATTTCTTTCAGAGCAAAAAAATATACATCTAACAAACAATATTTTAAAATTTATTGGTGCTTAGAAACTTTAATTGGGTTCTACATGTTTTTGTCAGATGATGATTTGCATGAGTTATTAAGTATATGTGTTAAATTGCCCGAATATACAATTAGAGAAAAGTGTGCAGTTATTTTAAAACCATTATCCTCAAAACAAAAATTTAATGATTTGATTTTATCATTAAGTAATGATGAAAATTATTACGTTAGAAATGTTTAAAATTTTTGTTAATATTTTGCGTTTATGTTATAATTTTCTCAACTTGGAGATATGAATTTATGATTACAATTAAAGATGTAGAACATGTAGCCAAATTGGCAAGATTAGAATTGACAGAAGCTGAAAAAGAAAAATTTTCTAAACAATTAGGTGATGTTTTGAAATATGTTGAACAAATGAATGAAGTTGATACTTCAAATGTTGAGCCTTTATCACATGTAGTTGATTTTTGCAACGTTATGAGAGATGACGAAATTCATTATGATTGTACAAAAGAACAATTGATGAAAAATGCTCCTGAAGTAGAAAATGGTTTCTTTAAAGTTCCAAAAATTGGCTAATAGTCGCAAATCAGAGTTTTATTAGTTGGGGGAGAAATGACAAAATATATATTTATAACAGGCGGTGTTGTAAGTTCGCTTGGAAAAGGTATTATAGGTGCGTCTTTAGGTAAATTATTGAGAGCAAGAGGGTTTTCTGTTGCTATTCAAAAATTTGATCCTTATATAAACGTTGATCCCGGAACGATGAGCCCTTTTCAACATGGTGAAGTCTTTGTTACTGATGATGGTGCTGAAACAGATTTGGATTTAGGCCATTATGAAAGATTTATTGATGCAAATTTTGGAAAAATCAATAATGTTACATCAGGTAGTGTTTATCAAACTGTTATAAATAAAGAACGTAAAGGTGAATATTTAGGTGCTACTGTTCAAACTATTCCTCATATTACAAATGAGATTAAATCAAGAATATTAAAAGCTACTGAAGAATTTAAACCTGATTTTATGATTATAGAAATCGGTGGAACTATCGGAGACATTGAAGGCTTACCATTTATTGAAGCAGTTAGACAATTTAAGACTGAGCAAGGTATGGGTAATGCAATTTCTATTCATTGTACTCTTATCCCATATTTGCCTACATCCGGTGAACTTAAAACAAAACCTTCACAACATAGTGTAAATGTTTTAAGAAGTTATGGTATTCATCCTGAAATTTTGGTATGTAGAACATCTTATCCAATCCCGCAAGATGAAAAGGAAAAATTGGCACTTTTCTGTTCTGTTTCAAAAGATGCTGTAATTGAGTGTAGAGATATGAAAAGTATTTATGAGGTTCCTCTTGCTCTTGAAGAACAAAATATGGCTGCAGTAGTTTTGAATATGTTGAATACTTGTTATAAAAGAGCTGATTTGAAATCTTGGGAAGATTTAGTTAGAAGAATTAATAATCCGAAAACAACATTGGAAGTTGCAATTGCAGGTAAATATACAAAATTGTCAGATGCGTACATTTCAGTTGTTGAATCATTGAAGCATGCCGGTTACGCAAATGAAGCTAAAGTTAATATTCATTGGATAAATTCAGAAGATTGCTTGGATTATGAATGTTGTAAATCACTTATGAAAAATATTGATGCCGTTGTTGTTCCTGGGGGCTTTGGAATACGAGGTATAGAAGGTAAACTTAATGTTATAAGATACGCAAGAGAAAATAATTTACCATTCTTGGGATTATGTCTTGGTATGCAATGTGCTGTTATAGAATATGCACGAAATGTTGTTGGATTAGAAGACGCTAATTCTAAAGAATTCGATGAAAATTGTAAAAATCCTGTAATTGACCTTATGCTTGAACAAAAAAATGTTACTGCTTACGGTGGAACAATGAGATTAGGTCAGTATGAATGTCATTTAAAAGAAGGTTCTGTGGCTCAAAAAGCGTATGCTACCAATATTATTTTTGAAAGACACAGACACAGATATGAAGTAAATAATGAATATTTAGAACAAATTTCTAATGCAGGATTGGTATTTAGCGGAATGTCTCCTGATGGTAAATTAGCAGAAATTGTAGAGTTACCTCAAAATGATTGGTTTGTTGCTTCTCAATTCCACCCTGAATTTAAATCAAGACCTGAAAATCCTCATCCGTTATTTAAAGGTCTGATTGATGCTGCGTTAAAAAATAAATCTTAAAACAAAAGAATAACCCTTCAAATCCAGTAATAGATTGAAAGGCAATTTTCTAAAAGAAAAATACTTAAATAAGTATAAGGAAAATTATATTAAAGTAATAGCA